>DVHE01000063.1 GCA_018712245.1 Candidatus Avoscillospira avicola
TCGCCCAATCTTTTGCCCCATCCGTGCAGCTATAAAAGGGGGAAATACATATAGTATTCCCGCCCTTTTATAACTTTCGTATGAGGCAAAATCTTTGGCCGAATGCTCTTGCCAAATTGTGCGGTGCTGCCCTAGTTAAAAGCATACCACGCCCGGCTGCGGATTTAAAGTTTAATTATGGTTGGGGTGGTACGATGGCGCTAACGTGGCGGGAAAGCGGATTTCAGAGCGGCGGGGAGTCCCGCGGATGACAAGGAGGATGGCCCATGGAATTGCGTGTACTCAGGTATTTTTTGGTGGTGGCACAGGAGGAGAACATCACCCAAGCGGCAAAGAAGCTCCATCTGACCCAACCAACCCTCTCCCGGCAGATGATGCTGCTGGAGCAGGAACTGGGTGTAACGCTCTTCGATCGGGGCCGCCGCAGGATTTTCCTGACGGCTTCGGGACTGCTGCTGCGGGAGCGGGCCGCGGCGCTGCTGGCCCTGTCGGACAAGACGGTGGAAGACCTGGCCAGCCAGGAGGAGACGCTGGCTGGAGAGGTGGTTCTTGCCCTGGGCGGCCAAGCGGGCCGGAACGCGGAAACCCTGGCCCGGGCGATGGCGGCCTTTCGCCGCCGCTACCCCCAGGTGCGGTTTTCTCTGCCGCCCTGCGATACCGCCGCGCTCCAGGCGGGGTTAGAGCGCGGAACGATCGACCTGGCCCTGTGGAGCGGGACGGTGGACGCGAGCCGGTATGAGGCCATGCCGCTGCCGCACCGGGAGCGGTGGGGCCTGCTGGTGGCTGCTTCTTCGTCCTGGGCCGCTGAGACCGCCATCCCGGCGGCGGCCCTGACAGGGCTGACGCTGCTGCTGCCCCAGGCGGAGGAAGCGGCGCAGGCGCTGTCGGCCTGGGCTGCTGCCGCGTCTGTCCGGCTGTCCCCGGCACTGCGCTATGGGCAGGCGGCCTGGGCCGCCGCGCTGGTGCAGGCCGGAGCTGGTGCGGCCCTCTGTCCCGATGGCGTGGACTGGGGAGCGGCGCTGCGCTTTGTGCCCTTGGAGCCGCCGATGGAGCGGGAGACGGCGCTGATATGGAAGAAAAACCGTATGCTCGCCCCGGCTGCCGCCACATTTTTGCAGTGGCTCCGGCACTCCCTTTGAGTTTTCGCTTTGAAATTTCCGTTTTTCTCCCGGTTCTGCCGATGCAGAACCGGGCATTTTTATAGCTGTTTGGCCGGAATCGAATGAATATCTATGATGTATAATTGTGGGTATTTTAGAAGGATTTCGCGAAATAAGGACAGAGCATCCAAATTCAGGAAGTTCATCCAAATGCTCCAAAATAATTTTCAAATAAATATTAGATTTTTTGCGGGGTATATCTGGGCAAATCGCAGTAAATGCAGAAAAATAAACTGTTTAATGAAGTGAATAACTAAATACAGAATAACTGTTATTATCATAAAGTATTAGACAAACTCCGCGGGAAAGCGATATAATAAGCCCAATAATTAGAGCAAATATTCAAAATTCTCCTGGAACTCCCTGGAATTATCGGCTTTATTTCACAATTGTTGTTCCGTCTGCACGTGGCTCTGACTGTATACGAATGAATAATTTTACACGTCTGCGCCTTTGCAGCCTGCGGAGAAAGGAGTGCAATATGCCTCAGACCCTCGAAACGGCCACCTCCATAATCCGGGTGGATTTGCCGAAACTCAAACGAAACATCGAAAAAATTCGGGCGCACATCGGCCCGAACGTGGAGATTATCTACGTGGCCAAGTCCAACGGCTACGGCAACGGCATCGCCGAGCCGGCGGTGTATATGCGTGACCATTGTGGTATCCGCCGCTTTGCCACCAGCCAGATCGGCGAGGCATTGCAGCTCCGGGAGGCCGGCATCACAGAGCCGATTTTGATTCTGTCGGCGGTGCCGTTTTCCGCCGTGCCGGAGTTTGTCCGCCAGGACTTCACCGCTACGGTCTATGACGACTCCTTCCCCCACGCCCTGGCGGCGGAGGCCCGGCGGCAGGGCAAGCGGGTAAAGGTCCACATCAAGCTGGACACGGGCCTACACCGCATCGGCCTGGCGCCCGGCGCGCCGCTGGCCCACTTGATCGAGACGCTCCGGGCTCTGCCGGAGCTGGAGGTGGAGGGCGTCTTCACCCACCTGGCCAACGCCTATTCCCTGGACAAGACGGTCACTCATCACCAGCAGGCCCTCTTCGAGCAGGGACTTGCCCAGCTGCGGGAAGCGGGCTATGACCACCTGATGGTCCACATGGCCAACACGGCCGCCTGCGTTGCCTCGCCGGAGTGCTACTACGATGCCGTGCGGCTGGCGGCCCTGGTCTTCGGCCACGACATCTCTCCCGGCGAGCAGAACCGCCTGCATCTGGAGCCCGTCACCAGCTGGACGTGCTACGTCCTCAACACCATGTGGGTCGAGGCAGGGGAGAGCGTCAGCTACTATAACTACTACGTGCCCAAGCGGCGCACCCGCATTGCTCTGGTGTCCTTCGGCATGGGAGACGGCTATATCCGCGCCGCCGTCTCGCAGGATATCTCTCAGAACAGTGACGTCCTCATCAACGGCCACCGGGCTCGGCTGATCGACCTGAATTTCGACCAGACCTTTGTGGACATCACCGACGTGCCGGGAGAAGTGAAGATCGGCGACGTCGTCACCATTGTAGGCCGGGACGGCGACGAGGAGATCACCACCGCCGAGATTGCGGCCCACGCCCACACCTCCAACGGCAACGTCTGCGCGGCCATCACTTCGCGGCCCTTCCGCCAGTACATCTACGAGTAACCACGAACCATCCCTGAGAGGAGATTTCACCATGGAAAAACGGTTGATGACACCGGAAGACATTCTGAACCTGTCGGTTCCCGGCAGCCTGAGTGCTGCGGCGGACGGGGAAACGCTGGTGTTTTCCCTCAAGCGCCCCAGCGGTGAGGACGGCTATCAGAGCCGCATCATGCGCTTCAGCCACGCCACCGGACGTCTCGAGCAGGTGGGGGAGGGGACGCAGCCCAAGCTCTCGCCGGACGGCACCAAAGTCGCGTGTTTGCAGGGCGAGGAGCTGGTGGTGCTGGACCTGGCAGGCGGCGGCGAAAAACGCTGCGGCACTTACCGCCGCTGTCAGGACCTGGCCTGGTCTCCCGACGGCGGGAAGATCCTCTTCACCTTTGCCAATCCCTTGCCCCGGCTGCCCCAGGGTCTGCCGGAGCTTCCGGGCATCGTTTGGGTGGACCGGCTGAAGTTCAAGTCCGACGGCGAGGGCCTGTGCGACGGCAGCTACCGCCACGTGGGCTACTTCGACCTGGAGACCGGCGTCAGCGCCACGGTGCCGGGGGAACGCAGCGACTTTGCCTGCCCCAGCTTCCTGGACAGTGACACCATCATCAGCTCCAGCATCCTCTATCAGTGCGACAATTCCGACCATGCCTCCGTCATGGTCTACCACATCCCCACCGGGCAGATGCGCTCCTACCTGGGCCCTGGCGGCCCCATCACCCGGATGGCCGCATCCCACAGCGGACGCTACATCGTGTTCCTGAGCCACGACAACTCCCAGTGGGAGGCCACCAACTTCAAGCTCTACACCCTGGACCTGGAGACCGGAGAATACCGCTGCCGCACCGCCGGCTTTGACCGGTCCATCGGCAACTACGCCTCCAGCAAGGCCGGTCTCAACCTGGATGGCTACCACCTGGAGTGGTCCCAGGACGATCAGACGGTCTATACCCTGGTGCAGAACAAGAGCGTCTGCGGCATCTATGCCATGGACATGGCCTCGGGCCGCCTGACGGTCTGCCATGAGCCCCAGGGCGTCATCTACGACTTTGCCGCCATTCCCGGCGGATGGTACTTCCTCATTTCCCAGGATCGGGAATTTGCCGCGGTGTGCCGCCTGGTGGCCGGACGCGTGGAGACCATCTGGCGGGAGGCCGGGCTGGACGACTGCCGGCTCTCCGGCTTCCAGCCCTTCACCTTCCCCGGCTTTGACGGCCAGCTCCGCGAGGGCTTCTATATGCCGCCGCTGGTGGAGCAGAAGGGCGTGGTGCTGGACATCCACGGCGGCCCCCACTACAGCTACGGCGTCAGCTTCTCCATCGACGCGCAGCTCTACGCCGCCAACGGCTACGGCCTGGTGTTCTGCAACCCCGCCGGCAGCCAGGGCTACGGCCAGGCGGTGGCTCAGGCCAGCAAGCATGACTGGGGCGGCAAGGACTTTGCCGAGATCATGGATTGCGTCAAGACGGCTTGTGAAACCTTCGGCCTGGACCAATATCCCTGGGCCGTGGTGGGCGGCAGTTACGGCGGCTACATGGTCAACTGGGCCATCGGCCACACCAACTTCTTCCACTGCGCCGTCTCCGAGCGCGGCAGCTGCAACCGCTACAGCCAGTCCGGCACCAGCGACTGCGCCTACCGCTACGGCGAGTTCGAGTTCACCGGCTACGCCTGGGACAGCCCGGATCACTACCGGTTCCACTCGCCCATCACCTACGTCCGGGAGATTCAGACGCCCTTGCTGCTGGTCCACGGCGAGCAGGACATGAACTGCTCCATTTCCCAGAGCGAGGAGATGTACTCCGCCTGCAAACTGATGGAAAAAGAAGTCTATTTTGCCCGCTTCCCCGGCGAGAGCCACGGCTTCGCCAACCAGGGAAAACCAACCTCCCGTCTGGCCCGGCACCGCCTGCTGCTGTGGTGGCTGCGGCGCTACCTGGGCTGACATCCGTCAGAAAGAGAGGAGAACACCATGGATCAGACAGTTACCGCAGCAAAGCCTGCGCTCTATCAGCCCTCTGAGGCGGCCATCGCCCACTTGTGCGGCGCCGTGCAGTGCGCCACCGTTTCGGCGGAGGACGATGCCCAGGTGAATTGGCAGGAGTTTGAAAAGCTCCACGCCTTTTTGGAAACCTCTTACCCCTTGATTCACAAGACGATGGAGCGGGAAGTGGTGGCCCGGGGCTCCCTCCTCTACCGCTGGAAGGGGCGCGGCAAGGGCAAGCCCTATGCGCTCCTGGCCCACATGGACGTGGTCTCCATCGACCACCCCGAGCATTGGACCGTCGAGCCCTTCTGCGGCGCCTATGACGGCACCTACGTCTGGGGCCGCGGCGCGGCGGACATGAAGTGCCAGCTGATCGCCATTATGGAGACCATCGAACAGCTGATTGCCGAGGGCTTTACCCCCAACCAGGACGTGTACCTCTGCTTCGGCCACAACGAAGAGGTGATGGCGCCCCACTCCGGCGCCAAGGCCATGGCCGAGCTGCTGAAGTCCCGCGGCGTGGAGCTGGAGTTTGTGGCCGACGAGGCCGGCGCCATTATGATGGAGCCGCCCTTCGGCATCCAGAAGCCCGTGGCGATGGTGGGCATGGCCGAAAAGGGCTTTGCCAACCTGGAGCTGACCATTCGCGGCGAGGGCGGCCACTCCGCCGAGCCGGAGGGCCTCAGCGCCCTGGAGCTGGCCAGCCAGTTCATCGTGGCCCTGGGGCAGAACCCCATGCCCTACCGGCTGATCCCCACCGTAGAGGCCTATGTCCAGGCCCTGGCCGGAGCCATGGCGCCGGAGGAACGGGCACGGATCGAGCGTGACCCTGCCTATGTCTTCGAAAAAATGGCCGAGGACAAGAAGTGCCACGCCATGGTGCGCACCACGATCGTCCCCACCGTGATGCGCAGCGGTCAGATTTTCAACGCCATCCCCTCCGAGGCGAAGGTGGTTCTCAACAGCCGCATCCTGCCGGGTGACTCTGCTGAGACTGTCAGCGCCCATATCAAAGCGGTCCTTTCCCAGTGCGGCATTGCGGACTACACCCTGGAGGTGGCCAAGTACGCGCCGCCGGCGCCTGTCACCCCCAACGACGCGCCCACGTTCCAGATTCTGAAAAAGCTCTATCTGGCGTGGTACCCCGATTTTATCGTCACCCCGTACTTGGTTACGGGTGGGACGGACTCCAAAAACTACGCCGGCGTCACCGGAGAGATCTACCGGATCTCCGCCTCCCTCAGCTACCGGGGCGTCAGCTCCGGCGCCCACGGCGACAACGAGCGGGCTCCGGTGGTGACGCTGGAGAGCATCCGGCGGCTGTTCTACGGTTTTATTCGCGCCCAGAGCGCCCGCTATGACGGGCTTTGAGAGTTTTCAGTTTGCCCCAAGGGCAATTGAAAAAGGTAAATAGAAAGGAATGAAAAGAATGAAAAAACTGATCGCGTTGCTTCTGGCCCTGGTGATGATCCTCGGATGCGTGGCATGTTCCAGCAATACCGATACCAGCACCAACGACTCCCAGACCTCCGGCGACACTGCCACCGACGACACCGCAGCCACCGACGACACTGCTGCCGAGGATAGCACCGATTCTGACAGCCTTCTGCCCGATTCTATCAAGGGCAGCTTCCTGGAAGATCTCGAGTATGAGGAAGGCCCCCTGGTCGTCGGTTCCTGGGGCGGCTCCCTGGACCCGGTGCTGGAGGAAGTGATCCTGCCTCAGTTTAAGGAACTGACCGGCCAGGAGTTCATCCTTGACCCTTCCTATAGCTCCACCAAGATGATCGCCGAAGGTTCCGGCAACACCAGCGTGGACGTGGCCATCATGGGCGACTCCGAAGTGGCCGACCTGGCTGCCTTCGACCTGGTCACGGATATCGACTTCTCCAAGATCGTGATGGACGAGTATTTCTACGACATCGCCCATGACGCCACCGGCAAGGGCGTGTTCTTCAACTGGGGCCGTTACGGCATCTGCTACCGCACCGACCTGTGCGAGACTGTGCCCACCTCTTGGGCCGACCTGTGGGACGACGAGTACGCCGGCCACGTGGCCATCAACCGGATGTCCAGCACTGCCGGCAAGCAGCTGCTGACCATGGCCGCTCAGCTCAACGGCGGCGACCAGTACAACATTGACCCCGGCTTCGAGGCCCTGGGCGACCTGGCTGAGAACAACCTGTTCGCCGTCGGTGAAAGCACTGCCATGATGAATCAGATGATCACCAGCGGCGACGTGATGATCGCTGCCTGGTGGGACGGCAGAACCTACGAGCTGAAGAACAGCGGCGTGCCCGTGGACTATGTCACGCCGGAAGAGGGCGCCTTCGCCTGCATCAACGAGTGGGTCATCTCCAAGGACTGCCAGTGCCCCAACCTGGCCTACGCCTTCATCAACCTCTGCCTTGACCCCGAGAACCAGATGTCCATCACCCCCGCCACCGGTTACGGCCCCTGCGACACCGTCAGCGGCGAGATGCTGCCCGACGAGCTCAAGGAGCGCGTCATCGATACCCCCGAGGAAGTGGAGACCCTGATTATTCTCGACTGGCCCTACATCAGCACCCAGAACGCCACATGGATTGAGCGCGCCGACAAGGAAATCGTCGCGAAGATTCAGCAGTAACCGTCTTTTCCAGCAGAACTTGCTCTGATTTTCAGAGCTGTCCCGACTGTGGATCGTCCGGTAAGCCGGACGATCCACAGGAGGCTTTTCTCCTTCGCCCCGATATCCCGGCGGCAGCAAGCCAACATGGCTTTGATCTCTGCTGCCTCATTTGGATGCGGCTCCCGGCCGCAGACCCCGCATTTCCGTCGGGATCCTTGGCACGGCAGGAAAGACGACTCAATACATGACAAAGGATGATTGACGTGCAAAAACAAACGGATCAACGTGCAAGAACACCAGCGTTCAAGTTAAAACCCTTGAAATTCGCGGCATGGAATCGTGTGGCGCTTGCACCGGGCGTACTGTATATTCTTTGCGTCTGTCTGCTGCCTGTGCTTTACCTGCTTCGTTTCAGCCTGAGCGAATACCACCACGGCTCCATGGAGCTGACTGGCTTGACGCTTTCCAACTATCTCAAATTTTTTAGCGACCCCTATTATCTCGAACTTCTTTACTCGACATTTATCATGGCGATTCTCGTTGCCGTGTTGACCATTCTTCTGGCTTACCCCGTGGCCTACTACCTGGTGCGGGTGAAATCGCCGCTGGTGCGGGTCATCGCCGTTTTGGTGTACCTGCCCCTGATGGCCAGTACCGTCGTCACCAGCTTCGGCTGGCAGGCCCTGCTGGCGGACAGCGGCTTTATCAACCGCACGCTGATGAACCTGGGCATCATCGATGAGCCGATTAAGATGATGTATAACCGCGTCGGCGTCTACATCGCTCTGGTGCAGGCCAATATGCCCTTCATGGTGGTGCAGATCCGAAACGCCCTCAAGGCCATGGACCCCTTCACCATCCAGGCTTCCAAGACCATGGGTGCCAACTCCTTCCAGACCTTTATCCATGTGACGCTGCCGCTGAGTATGCCCGGCATTTCCGCCGGCGTGATGCTGGTGTTCGTCAGTGTGATGAGTTCCTTCGTTACGCCCACCCTCATCGGCGGCGGCCGGGTCAACACCCTGGGCTCGCTCATCTACAACCAGGTGACGGTGGCGGCCAACTTCCAGTTCGCCTCGGCTGTGGCTTTCATTCTGCTGGTGCTGGCCTTTATTTCCCTGTACCTCAATAACCGGCTTATGGAATCCAAAAAATTGGGAGGTGGCGGCAGATGACCCAGGCTGCACTGAAAAAGAAAAAGAAGAAAAAATTCGAGGGCAATTATATTGTCCTGCGGATTGTGGTGGTGGTGCTGCTGCTCTATTTGCTCCTGCCCATTGCCATCGTGCTGATTTCCTCCTTCGGCTATGAGGACTACCTGACCTTGACGCCCAGCTCCTTCAGCTTCCGCTGGTATGAGAACTTCTTCTCCAACCGCGGCTTGGTCAATTCCTTTAAAAACAGTATTATCCTGGCTATTTGTTCCACGCTGGGCTCGCTGATTTTGGGTACGATCAGCGCCTACGCCATGGATAAATCCAAAAAACGCAATTTCTTTGTGGCATATTTCGGCTCTCCCTTGTTGATCCCCCAGATCATCATTGGTATTGCCATGATGCAGGTGGCCAACCTCCTGGGCCTGCCCAGACAGATGCCGCTGCTGGTGGTGGCCCACGTGCTGGTGGGCGTGCCCTACGTGGTGCGCACCATCACCGCCTCGCTCTACCGCTTCAATGCCTTCTGGGAGGAGGCGTCCTTCACCATGGGCGCCGGACGGCTGAAGACGCTGTGGTATGTGACGCTGCCGATTCTCAAGCCCGGCATGATTGCCTCCGGCTGCTTTGCCTTTATCACTTCCTTCGGCAATATGTCCATCTCCACCTTCCTCACCACCTCGCGCTTTACCACCATGCCCATTCAGCTCTATGCCTACGCGAAAAACTACGCCGACCCCACCATCGCGGCAGTCTCTGCCACGACGCTCATTTTGACCACTATCTTGCTGCTCCTGGTAGACAGAACCGTGGGCATCGACAAGATGTACTAATCATTCATCGGAGGAGAACCTTATGGCGAAACTAGAGATCAAAGATGTCCATAAATCCTTTGGCAAGAACCACGTGGTCAAAGGCATCAATTTATCCATCGGCGACGGCGAATTTCTGTGTCTGCTGGGCCCCTCCGGCTGCGGCAAGACCACGCTTCTGCGCATGATCGCCGGCCTCACCGAGACCGACGAGGGCCAGATCATCATCAACGGCAAGGACATGACCGACCTGCCGCCGGATAAGCGCTCCAACGGCATGGTCTTCCAGAACTACGCCCTGTTCCCCCACATGACCGTGGAGCAGAACATCGCCTATGGCCTCAAGCGCCACCGTGTGCCCAAGGACGAGACCAAGCGCCGCGTCCAGTTTGGCCTGGAGATGGTGCGGCTGGAGGGCCTGGGCAAGCGCTATCCCCGGGAGCTGAGCGGCGGCCAGCAGCAGCGCGTGGCCCTGGCCCGCGCCCTGGTCATGAACCCGGATTTGCTGCTCCTGGACGAGCCCCTCTCCAACCTGGACGCCAAGCTCCGCAAGGAGATGCGCCTGGAAATTCGCAACATCCAGAAGAAGCTCAACGTCACCACCATCTTCGTCACCCACGACCAGGAGGAGGCCCTCACCATGGCCGACACCATCGCCATCATGAACGGCGGCGTGGTGGAGCAGCTGGGGTCGCCCCTGGAGATGTATGAGCATCCCAATACGCAGTTTGTCGCCTCCTTCATCGGCGGCACCAACCTGATTGAGGGCGAAGTGGTGACGAGTGAGGGCAACGCCGTCACAGTCCGCTGCGGCAAGACCATGCTCCGCGGCCTCACCAACAACACCCTGACGCCGGGCCAGAAGGTCATCACCTCCCAGCGGCCCGAGCGGCTGCGGCTCCATGCCAACGGCGAGACCGGCGGCAACTGTGTCCGCGGCAAGATCACCACCCGGGTCTACCTGGGCGCCTCCATCCGCTTCGTGGTGGAGGACGAGGAGGGCCGGAATATCATCGTCGATCTCCCCATCAATGAGGATCTCGAAATCTACAAGACCGGCGCGCCGTGTTTCGTCATCTGGGACAGCGACGACTGCCACGTGCTGGACAGCTAAAAGGAGAGAGTATCATGATTGATTGGAGCCAACAGTATATCGAGACCAGACCTGCCGAGCGGGCACAGTTTCTCTGGGTCAGTGTATTTTACTACATGACCAGCCAACTGATTGACGACTACGGCCAGGCAGGTGAGAACTGCATCCGCCAGGCGGTGCGGAACTTCGGCCACGAGCGGGGCATCCGCCGCCGCCAGCGGTCCGACGCCCTGGGGCTGGAACCCAATCTGGTGAACATGTTCGCCATGAAGGACATCCTCAGCGACCCCCGCTTTGCCGCCCAGGCCGACCCCACCAAGCCCAAGGTCAATATCTCCGAACCGGAACACAACTTCATGACCTGCAACAACTGTCCCAACGCGGATATGTGGGCCGTGCTGGAGGGCAAGAAGCCCGGCGACTACCTGAACATCGGCTCGATCTACTGTGAGGAGGTCCATCACCACCTCTACGGCGACTATGATCCCGCCATTCAGATGAACCTGACGGATATCCTCACCAAGGGTGACAAGTGCTGCAACTTCCGGCTGCATATGCGCAAGGCCAATATGAAGCCCTTCTCCGCCGGCCCCTACGTCCCCCAGAGCTGGGAGGACTTCGGCGACTGCGTGGAAAGCTCCATCTACGGTATGTTCTGCCTCCACTTCTACCACTACGCCAACGCCGTCTACGAAGCCTACGGCGAGGGTGAGCTGCGGAAGATCCTCCACGCCTGGGGCATGGAGCGGGGCGCCCGGCTGAAGGAGCTCAACCGCCGCGCCGGTAAGGAGAACACCGCCGACGTGCTGCTTCTGGAGGGCGACCTGTTCCTCGATCCGAGAGAGGACAAGGAGATTCTCTGCGCCACGGCCCAGAAGGCCTGCGTGGAGGTCCATCGCAGCGTCCTGTGCCAGCTGCTCCACGACCACCAGGCCGACTATCTGGCTCCGCTGTACTTCCAGCACGTGACCCAGGGCATCTGCGACGCCTATGCCCCCGGTATGCGCGCCACCGTGGAAAACCTGACGACGGAAGGCAAGGGCGGCTACCGCCTGACGCTGGAAATGGCCTGATTGCCGACCGCCAGCTTCCATTCTTTTGAACGGTTCTCTATTTGCATTGACTTCCACGAAAACACAACAGGGAGGCATTTCCGATGATTAACTGGAAGGAACACTATATTGAGACGGAGCCCGCGGAGCGGAGCCAGTATTTCTGGGTCAGCATCTTCTATTACATGGCCAAGACGGCTATTGACGACTTCGGCCTGGAGGGCGAGCGGTGCATCCGCGAGGCTGTGCGGCAGTTCGGCCACGAGCGCGCCATCCGCAAGCGCCAGCGGTCCGATGCCCTGGGCCTGCCGGCCAACCTCGTCTCCATGAAGAACATGGTGGACATCTACCACGATCCCCGGTTCGACAAGCTGCCCGCCTCCGGCAAGGAGCGCTTCAAGGTGCAGACGCCGGAGCATGAGTTCACCAAGGTCTACACCTGCCCCAACAACGATATGTGGGCGGCCCTGGAGGGCAAGAAGCCCGGTGACTACCTGAACATCGGCTGCATCTACTGCGAGGAGGTCCACCATCACCTCTATGGCGACTACGACCCCGCCATCCAGATGAACCTGACCGATATCCTCACCAAGGGCGACGAGTGCTGCAATTTCCGGCTGCATATGCGCAAGGCCAATATGAAGCCCTTCGACGCCGGCCAGTATGAGCCCCAGAGCTGGGAGGACTTCGGCACCAACGTCCAGGATTCCATCTACACCATGTTCTGCCTGCACTTTTACCACTACGCCAAGGGTGTCTATGACGCGCTGGGCGAGGCGGAGCTGCGCAAGATCATCCGCATCTGGGCCGAGGAGCGCGGCGTGCGCCTCAAGGAGCTGAACCGCCGCAACGGCGTCGCAGACGACATTGATGTCCTGATCGAAAAGGGCGACATCTTCCTGGACACCCGCATTGCCAAGGACGTGGAGGAGCTTACCCCCAACAGTGCCAAGATCACCGTCAAGCGCAGCATCATGTGCCAGCTGCTGCGGGACCACGGCGCCGGCGAGCTGGCTCCCATCTACTTTGAGGAGTCCATGAAGGCCCTGTGCGCCGCCTATAACCCGGACATCCAGGTGGAGGTCAGCAACCTCACCCTGGAGGGCGACTGCGGCTACCATCTGGTCCTGAAAAAGTAAAAAAATAGCTTCTGCCCCCTCTGGGGGCAGAAGCGGACCCGGATCTTCACGCCTCGCTCTGGCGGCAGCCCAGCTGCGCCTGGGCCACCTCTAAAAAGCGGTGCATGGTGGGCGTGATATACCGGTTGTGCTTATAGTAGAAGTAGAGGCTCTGCTGAGAGAATTTGTCCGGCAGCTTGTAGTACACCAACCTGTCGCTGGGGGCCAGGCACCGGAGCAGGGCGTCACTGACGATGGTGGCACCCATGCCGTTGTTGGCCAGGGTGTAGGCGGTGAACTGCTGCTCTGGCTGCACCAGCAGCTTGGGCACGATGTCCTGGTCGGCGAAGAGCTGGTCGGCCCGCTTGCGCGAGTCGTTGCCGGGCCCCAGAAGAATGAAGGGCTCATCCACAAAGAACTTCATGGGCACCGGATGCTGGTCCTCGGAGTAGTGGCGGTTGTCCAGAATGTCCTGCAAGGTCAGCTGATAGGCTGAGACCAGGGCGTTGGCCTTGTGGCTGGCCGGGACGGCCAGCACCAGCCGCTCCTCCCGGCACAAAAACCGCTCGTAGATGTCACTGTTGAGGGAGTTGGAGTCCACCGCCAGGTCGAGAGAGCCGTTGAAAAGCTGCTCTTCCAGCGCGACGGACGACGCCTCAGAGATGACGATGTCCACCTGCGGATACTTCTGCTTAAAAACCTCCAGAATGCTGGGCAGGATGAAGGAGATGAAGAACTGGCTGCCGCCGATGGTGATGCGCCCGGTCTTGAGCTTGTCGGCATTGTAGAGATAGTCGGCAAAGCTGTGTTCGATTTCCATGATCTGCTTGGCGCATTCGATGTACTTTTCCCCGCAGTCGGTCAGCCGCAGGGGAATGGTGTTGCGCTCAAAGAGGGCGGCGCCCACCTTGGCCTCCACCTTTTTGATCTTGTTGCTCAGGGAGGGCTGGGAGATATAGAGATTTTGAGCGGCTTTGCTGAAGCTGCGCTCTTTATACACTTCATAGACATATTTCATGGAACTAAACATGATTTGGCTCCTCTCCATAGATAGGGCACGATACGCCGTACAGCGGCATACGTCAGCGCTGGATGGATTTGTAATTACGGCAGATGCCGGATGCGTCGCAGTCATGAATCGTGATAATATGAAGACTATACATGATTTCTGCGAAAAAATCAAGAAATTCCCGCTTAGTGGATATAATTGGTTTTTCGAACGCTCTCCGTCTGCGCGTTGTTTTTTTGCGCCTTTTTATGCTGCCTTACAAAAAATACCGGTTATTTATACACCGAGGAATGCATAGGAGAAACAATATGCTGAGTCAACGTGCAAGAAACATCACCCCTTCCGCCACCTGTGAGCTGGAAGGAACCGTGGCTGCGCTGAAGGCCAAGGGCGTGGATGTCATTTCCTTCAACATCGGAGAGCCGGACTTCCACACCCCCGAATCCATTAAGGACGCGTGCAAGCGGGCCTTGGACGAGAATAAGACGACCTATGTTGACATCGCCGGCGTTCCGCCGCTGCGGCAGGCCATCTGCGAGAAGCTGTGGCGGGACAACCATGTGTCCTACAAGCCCGAGCAGATCTGCGTCTCCACCGGCGCCAAGCAGGCTATCAACAACGCCGTCATCGCTATAACCAATCCGGGGGACGAGGTCATCATTCCCATTCCCGGCTGGGTCAGCTACGTGGAGATCGTCAAGCTGGCCGGCTGCGTGCCGGTATGCGTGGAGACGCGGGAGGACTATCAGCTGGATATCCCGGCCATTGAGGCGGCCATCACCCCGAAGACCAAGGCCATCCTGCTCAATACGCCCAATAACCCCACCGGCGCGGTCTACACCCGGGAGAGCCTGGAGCATCTGGTGATGCTGGCCGAGTCCTATGACTTCTACATCATCTCTGACGAGATTTACGAGCGGCTGGTTTACGGAGAAAACCGCCATGTGTGCGTGGCATCCCTCTCGCCGGAGGCCTACCGCCGGACCATCGTCATCAACGGCCTCTCCAAGACCTACTGCATGACCGGCTGGCGGATCGGCTACTCCGCCGCGCCGCTGGAGCTGGCCCGCGGCCTCAAGGATATCCAGGGCCATATGACCTCCAACAGCACGACCTTTGTCCAGTACGCCGCGATTGAGGCCCTGAACAACAGCGAGGAATCCATCCGCGAAATGGTGGCGGCCTTTGAGGCCCGGCGGCAGTACGCCTACAGCCGCCTGTGCGCCATGGAGGGCATTGTCTGCCGCGATGTAGGCGGCGCGTTTTATCTCCTGCCGGACGTGAGCTATTACTACGGACGTAAGGCCCGGGGCAAGGTGATCCGGGACTCCTTTGACCTGTGCAATTTCCTGCTGGAGGCGTACCAGGTGGCCATGGTGCCGGGCGGGGCGTTTCTCTCGCCCAATACGGTGCGCGTGGCCTATACCGTCTCCATGGACGAGATCCGCGAGGGCATGGACCGCATCGAGCAGGCGCTTCAAGAGCTGAAACCTTAAGACACTTAGGAGGATACCATGGACTATCGCAGCGAAGCCGTGACGCTTCTATCCAATCTGGTGGCCATTCCCAGCGTCAGCACCCAGCCGGCGGAGGCCGACCTGGGCGCCTTTGTGGAGCAGTATTGCAGGGCCCTGGGCATGGAAGTGGAGCGGCAGTACATCGACGACATCCGCTTTAACGTGGTGGCCAAGCTGACCTTGGGCACCGGCCAGGGCAAAACCGTGGTGCTGAACTCCCATATGGACGTGGTGCCGGCGGCGGAGGGCTGGGATACCGACCCCTTCCAGCTGACTGTCAAGGACGACGGCCGGGCCTATGGCCGCGGCGCCACCGACGCCAAGGGCTGCCTGACGGCCTTGATGGTGGCCACCAAGGCCATCGCCCAGGCGCCGGGAGACCTGAACGGCACCGTGATCCTCACCGGCGTGGCCGACGAGGAGTCCCAGAGCCGGGGCGCCCGGGCTGTCGTGGAGCGGGCAGACGTCCAGGCTGCCGACTACGGCATCGTGGGCGAGCCCACCGAGTGCCGCGTGGCCCTGGGCCACAACGGAAGCCTCCGGCCCTTTATCACGATCCACGGCCGCACCGCCCACTCCTCCACGCCGGATCTGGGCATCAGCGCCGTCCGGGTGGCGGCGTATATGTCCGGCCTGGTGGACCAGCGGCAGGCCCATCTGCGCCAGGTGGTACATCCCACCACGGGCCGCCCCTCCATCTCCATCACCATCCTCCGGGCCGACGTCAAGGAAAACGTCCTGCCCGACTACTGCGAGATGGTCATTGACCGGCGGATGGTGCCCGGCGAGCGCGAGGCGGAGATCATCGCGGACCTGGAGCTGCTGTGCCGCCAGGCGGAGGAGGCCTTCCCCGGCGCCAAGGTGGCCATCGACCACTACCTGATGACCACGGGCCCGGCCAGCGAGGTGGCGGCGGACAGCGAGATCGCCCGCATCGCCTACGCGGCTTGCGAGCAGGTGACGGGGCAGAAGCAGACGCCCTTCGGCCTCACCTGCAACACCGATATGAACCACTTTGTCCGGGCCGGCATCCCCACGGTCATCATCGGGCCCAATATCATCGATATCTGCCACAAGCCCAACGAGTACGTGGAGCTGGAGCAGCTGGAGACCGCCTGCCGGGTGGACGAGGCTGTGATCCGGGCGCTGCTGCGCGGCGGCGCGCCGTCCCAGCAAACCTGAAATATGCGAGGTTGAAACTATGGCCAACATCAAAGCAACTGATCTCCCGGCTTGGGAAAAGCGCGTGCAGTCGGGCGTGCATTTTATGCTGGGCAACTACGCCCTGGTGGAGGGTGCCATCAGCGCCGGGTGCGATTTCTTCGCCGGCTATCCCATCACCCCCGCCAACGAGATTTCCGAGCGGATGTCTCAGCGGCTGCCGGAGGTGGGCGGCAAATTCGTCCAGGGCGAGGATGAGCTTTGCTCCATCTACGCCTGCGCCGGCGCCGCACTGGCCGGCGGCAAGGTGATGACCGCCACTGCCAGCGCGGGATTTAACTATATGCAGGAGGGCCTGGGCTACTGCTACACCGTGGAGGCACCGGTGGTCATCGCCAACGTCCAGCGCTGCCGCGGCGAGAACTACGCCTCCCAGGCTGACGTCTACCAGATGCGCTACGGCGCCAGCGGCGACTACGAAGCCATCGTCGTCTGCCCGTCATCGGTGCAGGAGCTGTACGACTACACCATCTGGGCCTTTAACCTGGCCGAGACGTACCGCAACCCGGTGATCGTCATGTCCGAGACCACCATCGCCCTGATGCGCGAACGGCTGGACATCCCCCAGGCCGGGGCCATCGAGCTTTTTAACCGCCGCTATACAACGCTTCCGCCCCAGGACTACCAGCCCTTCGCGGCGGCCCCCTTCGGCTGCCCCGACGCGGCGCCCCTGGCCCAGGGCTACCACACCATCTACTCTCTGAACCCCCACAACGAGATGGGCAGCATCGACTGGGACCCGGACGAGTTTGAGCGGCTCTACCGCCGCGTCTGCGGCAAGATCCAGGAGAACAGCGACAAGATCTGCCGCACCGAGCGCTACGACCTGGACGACGCCGAGGCCGCCATCGTGGCCTACGGCAGCGAGGTGCGTCCGGCGCTGGAGGCGGCCAGGATGGCCCGGGAGAGCGGCTACAAGCTGGGCGTTTTGAAGCTGTGCAACATCTGGCCCGTGCCGGAGCAGGCGCTGCGGGAGCTGAGCGGCCAGGTGGGCACCATTTACGCCGTGGAGATGAACAACGGCAAATACGTCCGGGAGATCGAGCGCTGCGCGGCAGGGAAGTGCGCCGTGGTCAGCGTGCCCAAGAACCGGGGCCTGGCCCACACGGCCCGCGAGATCTACGATGCCGTGATGAGAGGAGTCAAGTGAGATGGAACAAGCGCACGGACTGAAGATCAATCCCAACCGCAAATTTCTGCGGCCCGAGAAGCTGCCGCACTTTTTCTGCTCCGGCTGCGGCTGCGGACAGGTTCTCAACTACTATACCCAGGCCCTCGACGAGCTGGGCATGGACCCGGAGCGGATGGTCCACATCGCCGGCGTGGGCTGCACGGCCCGGATTCCGGTGTACCTCAAGACCGATATGCTCCACGGCGTCCATGGCCGTACCCTGGCCTGGGCCACGGGCATCAAGCTGATGCAGCCGGATACGCCGGTGGTCATCTTCGCCGGTGACGGCGACCTGGCCTCCATCGGCGGCAACCACCTGATCCACGCCTGCCGCCGCAACCTGGATGTCACCGTGGTGATGGTCAACAACCTGAACTTCGCCATGACCGGCGGCCAGGTGGCCCCCACCACCCCCGAGGAGGTGCGCACCATGACCACCCCCTACGGCAACGCCGAGCCCCGGTTCGACATCTGCCAGCTTGCTGTGGCGGCGGGCGCCAGCCATGTGGAGCGCTGGAGTACCGCCAAGCCGGTCCAGTGCCGCAAGGCCATGGAGCGAGCCCTGCAGCACAAGGGCTTCTCGCTCATTGAGATCGTCTCCCAGTGCCCCACCCACTACGGCCGCTACGCCCTGGGCACCGGCGACCCGGTCAAGGTCCTGGAGTGGATCAAGGGCAACACCTATACCGACGCCGAGGCCAAGGGCAAGGCTCCGGAGGAGCTGGAGGGCAAGCTGCGCCTGGGCCAGTTCATCCTGGAGGACCGCCCCATCTACCAGGGCACCACATCATTGGGTTAGGAGGCCAAGACGAATGTTACACTATCCCCAGAAGATTTCCCTCTGCGGCTTCGGCGGCCAGGGCATCATCCTCTCGGCGGTGATTTTGGGCACTGCCGCCGTCACCTGCGGCGGGCTCTACGCCGTGCAGACCCAGTCCTACGGCTCCGAGGCCCGCGGCGGCCAGTGCCAGGCGGAGCTCATCATCGACAACAAGCCCATTCTCTCGCCCATCGCCGAGAAGAAGAACCTGCTGGTGGCCCTCTTTCAGACGGCCTATGAAAAGTACATCGACGACCTGGAGGAGGACGGCGTGCTGGTCATCGACCCGCAGCTGGTGACGCGGCAGACCCGCAAAGTTGCCCATACCTTTGAGGTGCCCGCCACCCAGATCGCGGTGGACCTGGGCAACCGCATGGCGGCCAACATGGTGATGCTGGGCTTTTTGAGCCAGTGCCTGGGCACCGTCAGCCGGGAGGACCTGCGCGCTACCGTGGAAAAGCAGGTGAATCCCCGGTTTGTGGAGCTGAACTTCCAGGCCCTGGACGCCGGCATCGCCTACGCCAAGGAACACCATATGCACTATGACGGGGAGCAGGAGGGCGCATGAATTTATTTGAATACGAAGGAAAGCAGTTTTTCCGCCACTTCTCCCTGCCGGTCCCCCAGAGCATGCTGCTGACCGACGCCGAGCAGCCGGCGCCCTTGCCCTTTCCCTTTGTCCTCAAGGCCCAGGTGCTGACCGGCGGCCGCGGCAAGGCCGGCGGCGTCCAGGTCTGCCGCGATCAGGCCGCCTACGCCGAGCAGGCCCGGCGGATTCTCGCCATGGAGATCAAGGGCCATCGCGTCCACGGCCTGCTGGCCGAGGCGATGGTTAAGCCGGAGCGGGAGTTCTACCTCTCCATCACCCTCCAGGGCGTCCAGCGGCCCACGCTGATTTTCAGCCCCCAGGGCGGCATGGAGATCGAGACCGTGGCCGCCACCCAGCCGGATCAGATCCTCCGGCTGGAGATCGACCCGTTCCTGCGCCTCAAGGGCTACCAGAAAAAGCGCCTGGCCCAGTGGATGGGCCTGCCGCAGCCGGAGGTGGACGCCTTCTTAGAGAAGCTCCAGCGGGCTTTCTTCGAAGGCGGCGCCACGCTGGTGGAGATCAACCCCCTGGGCGTGGTGGACGGGAAACTCGTCGCCATGGACGCCAAGCTGGTCCTGGACGACCACAACCGCGCCGCCAAGGCCTTTGAAGCGGAGTTGGAGGAAGCCCGCAGCGCCCTGTGGCAGTATACGCCGCCGGCTCACGAGGCCACCACCGTCACGTATGTGCCCCTCCAGGGCGACGTGGGCCTCATCTCCGACGGCGCCGGCACCGGAATGCTGACGCTGGACCTGCTGACCGACCTGGGGCTGGACGTGGCCTGCTTCACGGAGCTGGGCGGCATGACCTCGGAAGAGGTGATGTACCGGGCCATGGAGCTGACGCTGGGCAGCGGCCGGCCGCTCAAGGCGGTTTTGATCGTGCTGATCGGCGGCTTCAACCGCATGGACAATATGGCCCGGGGTATCCTCCGCTACGTCCGGGAGCATCAAGTCACCGTGCCCATCTTCACCCGGATGTGCGGCACCATGGAGGAGGAGGGCCTGGCGCTGATGCGCGAGGCCGGTATGAAGACGTACTACGATTTGACTGAAACCGCCCAGGCCCTGTGCCGGCAGGTAAAGGAGGGCTGAGCCATGGCGATTCTCATCGATCCAAATACCCGGGTGCTGGTCCAGGCCATCACCGGAAAATCCGGCCAGATTCAGACCAAGGCCATGCTGGACGCCGGCACCAAGATTGTCTCAGGCGTGACGCCGGGCAAGGGCGGCCAGGAAGTGCTGGGCATCCCGGTCTACAACTATGTCTCCGAGGCCAAGCAGCACCACGACTTCGACGCCGTCATCTCCTTCGTGCCTCCCGCGGGCGCCAAGGACTCGTGCATTGAGGCCATCGACGCCGGAATCTCCCTGCTGGTGCTGACCACCGAGGAGATGGCCCTCCAGGACGTGGTGGAGGTGATCGCCTACGCCAAGGCCCACGGCACCACGCTCGTCGGTCCCGGCTGCGCCGGCGTCATCGCCCCCAGCATTTCCAAGGTGGGCGCCCATCCGGTGCGGTTCTTCCGGCCCGGACGGGTGGGCATCGTGTCCAAGAGCGGCGCGCTCTCCTATGAGATCGGCAAGACTCTCTCCGATGCCGGGATCGGCCAGTCCTCCGTGGTGGCCATCGGCGGCGGCCCGCTGTGGGGCTTTACCCAGCGCGACGCCGTGGAGCGCTACGCCCAGGACCCGGACACTGACGTCATCGTCCTGCTGGGCGAGATCGGCGGCAGCTCCGAGGAGGATGCCGCGGCCTATATCAAGGCCCATGTCACAAAGCCGGTGGTTTCCCTGATCGTGGGCCGCCACGCCCCCGCGGGCAAGAGCCTGGGCCACGCCGGCGCCATCGTCAGCGGCAACACCGGCACGGCGGCCACGAAAATCCAAGCCCTGACGGACGCCGGCGCCACGGTGGTCTCCAGCCCCACGGCGCTGGTGGAGGCCGTCAAGGCAGAGCTGAGCAAAAAAGGAGGGGCCTGAAATGGCGGTTTACATCGATACGGCACTGTGCAAGAGCTGCAAGCTCTGCATTTCGGTCTGCCCGAAGCACGTGTTTGAGATCACCACCCACGTCAATGCCAAGGGCTATAACTACGTGGAGGCCGCCCGGGAGGCGGACTGCATCTTCTGCGGCCAGTGTGAAATGACCTGCCCGGACTTTGTCATCCACGTGGAAAAGGACGCCTGAGGCAGCGCGGCCTTGCTTCAGCGCAGCGCAGGTAAACCCAACGGCGCCCCGGATCTGGCGTTCAGATCCGGGGCGCTCTGTGCTGCAGGCCGCAAAAAAATCCCCTGCCGCTTGGGGCAGGGGAGAGAGAACCAGGTGAAATTACTTCAGCTCGGCCTCGGCGCCAGCTTCCTTCAGGTCGGCGACGATCTTCTCGGCGTCTTCCTTGGAGACAGCTTCCTTCAGGGTCTTGGGAGCGTTGTCGACGATCTCCTTGGCTTCCTTCAGGCCCAGGCCGGTCAGGGCGCGGACAACCTTGATGACGGCGATCTTGTTGGCGCCGGCGGACTTCAGGACGACGTCGAACTCGGTCTTCTCTTCCTCAGCGGGAGCAGCGCCGGCGGCGGGAGCAGCAACAGCGGCGGCAGCGGCGGAAACGCCGAACTCGTCCTCGAGGGCATGAACCAGCTCAGCCAGCTCCAGCACGGTCAGGGTCTTGACTTCTTCAATCATAGCAGTGATCTTTTCGGATGCCATTGTAAATTACCTCCAATTATCGTAATAATAGTTGTAAGAATTAAGCCTCGGCGGCTTCTTCGGTGGCGGGAGCGCCACCCTTGGCCTGGCAGATCTGGTCGAGGACCACGGCCAGGCTGGTGATGGGAGCCAGGAAGGTACCCAGAACCTGGGCAATGAGGGCGTTCTTGCTGGGCAGTTCGCCGAAAGCCTTCAGCTCGTCCACAGACAGGACCTTGCCTTCCACGAGGCCGCCCTTGATCTTGACGATGTCCTTGTTCTTCTTGGCAAACTCGCAGACGATGCGAGCGGGGGCGATGGGATCGCCGGTGGTGCAAGCCAGGGAAGTAGTGCCGTTGAGCAGTTCATCGAACTCGGTGTAGCCGGCCTTGTTGGCGGCGAAACGGGTCAGGGTGTTCTTGACAACGGTGTATTCTACTTCGGCGGCACGGAACTGGTTACGCAGTTCGGTATCCTGGGCGACGGTGATACCCTTGTAGTCCACGAAGACGGCGGCAGTGGCGCCGCTGAGCTTCTCGGCCAGAGCATCAACAGTAGCCTTTTTGCTTTCCAAAACCTTTGCGTTGGGCATTTGATGTGTCACCTCCGAGTAAAATAAAATGTCCTCCTGCCGGAAGACAGGAGGACACAAAATGATCGTCATTTCGCGATACCTCGGCAGGATGGGAAACCCATTACGGCAAAAGCCTCCTGCTGTCTCTGGCAGCTCATCTATTATAGCACATCTCCCGAAATTGTCAAGGGGAAATACGCTTTTTTCAAAGAAATCTGCGGTTCGCTGGGAAAACCCCCGAAGCAAGGCTTCGGGGGAAATTGACAAATAAGACGGTAACGCCTATCAATATTTAGCAGTGCTGACCTTGATGCCGGGGCCCATGGTGGAGGCGATCACGCAGCTGCGGATATACTGACCCTTGGCGGCAGCGGGCTTGGCCTTGATGACGGCGCCCACCAGCGCGTCGAAGTTCTGCTGGAGCTTCTCGGGGCCGAAGGAGACCTTGCCGATGGGGCAGTGGATGATGTTGGTCTTATCCAGCCGGTACTCGATCTTACCGGCTTTGATCTCCTGCACAGCGGCGGTGACGTTGGGGGTCACGGTGCCGGCCTTGGGGGAGGGCATCAAGCCCTTGGGGCCCAGGACCTTACCGAGACGGCCCACGATACCCATCATGTCGGGGGTAGCGACGACGACGTCGAAGTCGAACCAGTTCTCCTTGGTAATCTTTTCCACCAGCTCCATGCCGCCGGCATAGTCGGCGCCGGCAGCCAGGGCCTCGTCCAGCTTGGCGTCCTTGGCGAAGACCAGCACTTTGCGGGTCTTGCCGGTGCCGTTGGGCAGCACGATGGCGCCGCGGACCTGCTGGTCAGCGTGACGGGAGTCAACGCCCAGCTTGATGTGGATTTCCACAGTCTCGTCGAACTTGGCGGGGGCGGTCTTCACAACCAGATTCATGGCGTCAGCCACGTCGTATTGCACGCTGCGATCAATCAGCTTGGAGCTGTCTTTATATTTTTTACCTCTGAACAATTGTATTTCCTCCTTAGTGGTACTTCGGAATACTCCTCCCACGATTTATGAGGACTGGACTGTATCCAGATATCCTCGGACAGTTGTATCGGGTTGCCGAACAATTAGGTGTCGGAAACGACGACGCCCATGGAACGGCAGGTGCCGGCGATCTGGCTCATGGCAGCCTCGATGGTGGCGGCGGTCAGGTCGGGCATCTTCTTCTCAGCGATCTCCCGGAGCTGGGCCTGGGAGATGGTAGCGACCTTGGTCTTGTTGGGGACGCCGGAACCGCTCTCAATGCCCGCAGCCTTCAGGATGAGGGTGGGAGTGGGGGGCGTCTTGGTGACGAAGGTGAAGCTGCGGTCGGCATAGACGGTGATGACCACGGGGATCTTGAAGCCGGCCTGATCCTTGGTGCGCTCGTTGAATTCCTTGATAAACTGCGCGATGTTCACGCCGTGCTGGCCGAGGGCGGGGCC
>DVHE01000064.1 GCA_018712245.1 Candidatus Avoscillospira avicola
GTGATACTATTTTGATACTAATAAACTTTACAGCCGAAAATAGCAGGTGGAATATTAACATATTTGCGAAAGTTTTTCCTGCGAAATCACCTCAAATACACCCTACTATATCTGAATTTGCCGAGTGGGAATGATTTCTTAAGGCCCGGAAAAGCCTGAAATGACTGGGTTTTTGAAGGGTTAAGGCCCTCCCTGGCAACGATTTGGCAAAGCTTATTCGCTATTCAAAAAAAGAGAGCTAACTGATTTTCATTAGTCGGTTAGCTCTCTTTGCGTATATGGGACAATCAATTATTTGCCTATAAAAGAATCAATAGCATCTTCATTAGCTGAATTTTTGGTACAGACAAAATGCGTTCGCAGAATGAGCAGCCACAGAATGAAATTCCGTGTTCAAAGAGGGGCTTAGGGGCGTTGCCCGCAACAAGCAGACGGCAGGAAATGTGCGTGTGTATGAACACACGCATTGCTTGCCGGTCTTGTGTGTGGCTATCCACACGCATTGCTTGATGCAATATGTTTGGGATCCAGAAATGGCATTGCTCGAGCGAACCATGCCCGTTTGAGAGACGGTTAGCCGCCTCTATCATATTCGAATCCGCTTGATACTGGTTAAGCGTCGGAGCAATCCGGGTATTTGCGCAACAAAACAAGGGAAATGAGAAATGAACTTTACATACATTTGACAGAGACTTGACATCGGAATGGTCGCACGCCTGCTGCACAGTTGCTAAAATAATAAAATAATATTTTTATCTGGAAAAATTTTGCTGTGACCCCGAAAATCCGGCGGTGGCTTCGTATCCTTCTGTCGGAGAAGGGGATGGAGGGATAGCAATGGTGCGCACAGAGCACGACATCGTGGCCCAGGTACAGGTGGCCAAGTCGGACTCGGAGGCAGCGGACGCTCTGATCCGTCAGTACACGGGTTTCATCCGCTCGGAGACGGTAAAGTTTATTCACACTGCTCCGGAAAACGGACACGAAGACGAGCTGAGCATCGCTATGCTGGCCTTTTACGAGGCGGTGCTGGCCTACGAAAAGAGCCGGGGCGCGTTTCTTCCATTCGCCGCCCGGGCGATCCGGAATCGGCTTATCGATCACTACCGGACGGAAAAGCGCCGCGGGAATGTGATCTCCCTCCACACACCCCTGAGTGGGGAGGAGGACGGCGGCGAACTGCTGGACACTATCCCGGATGCGGCAGATCCTGCGGAGGACTATGCGGTACGCACGGCCGGCCAGCAGGAGATCCAGGAGTTCTCCGAGAAGCTGGCCCGGTTCGGACTGACCTTTTCCGATGTGGCGGATAACTGCCCCAGGCAGGAGCGGACCTTCGCCGCCTGCCGCCGGGTGCTGGACTTCGCCAGAACCCGGCCGGAGCTGCTGAAGCGGGTGGAGGACACCGGCAAGCTGCCCATGAATGAGCTGGCCGCTGGCTCCGGCACGGACCGAAAGACCATGGAGCGGCACCGGAAGTACCTGGCGGCTATCCTGCTGGCCTTTACCAACGGCTATGAGATCATCCGGGGCCATCTGTGCCAGATCGCCCCGGCGAAGGGAGGGAGCGTGAAATGAACTATCTGGTTATGGAAGTGCACCCGGCCTATGCTGTGGTACTGGACGAGGAAGGCCGGTTTCTGAAAGCCGCCAACCTCCGCTACCAGGTGGGGGATACGGTGCAGCATATTGTGGAACTGCATAGACCACGAAAAAAACGGCCCGCCCTGTGGATGCCCCTGTCCGGCTTGGCTGGCCTGGCCGCCTGCCTCTGCCTGGTGTTCTTCGGCTATTACCAGCCCAATTTCACGCCCTACGGCGCGCTGCGCATCCAAATTAACCCCGACGTGGAGCTCACCCTCAGCCGCACCGACCGGGTGCTGGAGCTGGAGGGGCTCAACGATGACGGCCAGGTATTGATCGAGGGCTATGACTACGACAACAAGGACCGGAAGGACGTGACCGAGGAGTTGGTGGAGCGGGCCATTGACCTGGGCTACCTCTCTGGCGGGGAGACGGTGTCCATCACCGTCACCAGCTCCGACACCGATTGGCAGGCCCGTGAGGAGCAGGAAGCCCGGGAGGATCTGGAGGAGCGGTACGGGGAGACCATCGTTATCCAGATCGGCGCCTCGTCAACGGAGCCGCCGGCCACCGAGGTGGTCATCCCGGTGACGCCGCCGGCGACCAAACCGGCTCCGGAGCCAACCCCGGAACCTGTGCCAGAACCCACCCCCGAACCGGCGGTTCCCTCTGCTGACCAGGACGACACCGACTACGGTCCCGGCAGCGACGGGACGACCAGCTATCAGGATACCGATTACGGCCCGGAGGCGGACGGAATTACCGACTATGAGTCTCCCGACGACGGGGCCTACAGTGACGGCGTCACCGATTATGAGGATCGGGACGACGAGCAGGATGCTGACGATTCGGATGACGACGATCTGGAGGATGACGTCCCGGATGACGACGATGACAGCTGGGACGACGACGGGAATGATCAGGACCAGGATGAGGACGATTGACGCAGAAAAAATTTTTACCGGCGACCCCGATTTTCAAGACTGAATACCGTATCCTCCCAGTGTAAACCAAAGAAAATAAAAAAAGACTCAGCGACCCCGGTTTTCCTACAGCTGCTCCGTAATCTTAAATCAGAACATACAAAAACGTCTATTTTCAAGGAGATGAATGAAATGAAAAAGAACTTCCGCATCAAATTGTTTGGCCTGACCCTGACTGCCGCCCTGGCTCTGACTGCCCTGACTGCCTGTGGGAGTAGCGCCGGAACGGCCACGCTCTCCCAGACCTCCAGCCAGACCGCCTCGCTTCAGGAGGAGAACAGCGGCAGCATCGGCACCGTACTCCTGAGTGTGAACCCGGAGATCGAGATGGACTATAACGACGATGGCAACGTGGTGGCCCTGAACGCCCTGAACGATGACGGGCGGGCAGTGCTGGCCGGCTACACCGGCTATGAGGGGAAGCCCTGCACCACCGTGGTGGGGGAGCTGGTGGACCAGATTCACGCCGGCGGCTACTTTGACGCCACCGTGGGCGGCCATGAGAAGAACATCGTCCTGAAGCTGGAGCGGGGCTCCGCCTACCCCAACGACCAGTTCCTCAACCAGCTGGCCGAGGCGGTCCGGCTGGTGGTGGAGACCGACCAGATCGGCTCCCAAGCGGTGACTCTGGACCAGGATGACTACGACGACGCGTACGGCGACAAGGGCTATATCAACGCCTCCGCCGCCCAGAGTATCCTCTCCACCCAGCTGGGCCGGGATGACATTGAGTTCGTGGAGAAGGACTATGACCTGGATGACGGGGAGTACGAGGTGGAATTTGTCCTGGACGGCGTGGAGTACGAGTATGAGGTGGACGCCTATACCGGCAAGGTTACGGAAATGGACGCGGAGTTCCAGGACTATGACGACACCGACTACGGTCCCGGCAGCGATGGGATTACCGATTACGGCGTGACCGATTACGACGATACCGACTACGGCCCCAACAATGATGGCGTCACCGACTACGACGACACCGATTACGGCCCCAACGCCGACGGCGTCACCGACTACGATGATACCGATTACGGCCCCAACAATGATGGCGTCACCGACTACGATGATACCGACTACGGCCCCAATGCCGACGGCGTCACCGACTACGACGACACCGATTACGGTCCCAATGCCGACGGCGTTACCGACTACGATGACGACGATGATGACGACGATGATGACGACGATGATGACGACTGGGATGACGACTGGGACGACGATGACGATTGGGACGACGATGACGATTGGGACGACTGAGCCCCTCTGTCTGCGCCACGAGCTCAAGCACCAGATCGCTCCCCAGGAGGATCTGGTGCTTACCCACCGGCTGAGGAAACTCTTTCCTCGGGACGGTCATGCCGGGGCGGACGGCTCCTACCGGGTGACCAGCCTGTATTTCGACACGCCCTATGACACTGCCCTCCGGGAAAAGCTGGACGGGGTGGACCGGCGGGAGAAGTTCCGCCTGCGGTACTACGGAGCCAGCCCCGCATTCCTGAAGCTGGAAAAAAAGTACAAAGTCAACGGATTGTGCGGCAAGCGTTCGGCCCGGTTGACCTTGCAGGAGGCGGAGCGGCTGCTGGCCGGAGAGGACGCCTTCCTTCTGGAGCGGGAGGAGCCGCTGCTGACTGAGCTGTACCACAAGCTGCGGGGCACGCTGCTGCGGCCCAGGACGGTGGTGTGCTATGACCGGGAGGCCTTTCTGTACGCCCCCGGGAATGTCCGGGTAACGCTGGACCGAAACCTGCGTACCTGCGGGGACAGCGCCGGTTTTCTGTCTCCTGCCGGCTTCCCCCTCAAGCCGCTGGACGGGGTGACCGTGCTGGAGGTCAAGTACGACGCGTTTCTTCCCGACCTGGTGCGCCTGGCGATCCAGACGCCGGACCGACGGGCAGGGGCCTGTTCAAAATACGCCCTGTGCCGTCGGTTTGACTGAATCAATCACAAAAAGGAGCGCCCTGCCATGAACACCTTTCAGGATATCTTCAAATCCAGCTTTTTGGAGCGGCTGGACGCAGTGTCCCTGCTGGACGCCGCCATTGCCCTGGCGCTGGCCCTCTGCCTGGGGCTGTTTATCTTCCTGGTCTATAAAACCTGTTATGCCGGCGTGATGTACGCCCCCAGCTTTGGGGTGACCCTCATTGCCCTCACCCTGATTACCACCCTGCTGATTCTGGCGGTGACCAGCAACATCGTCCTCTCCCTGGGCATGGTGGGCGCTCTGTCCATTGTCCGCTTCCGCACCGCCATCAAAGAGCCTATGGACATCGCCTTTCTCTTCTGGGCCATCGCGGCTGGCATTGTGCTGGCGGCGGGACTCATTCCCCTGGCGGTGGCCGGCAGTCTCTTTGTGGGCGTCGTGCTGCTGGTGTTCTCCCGGCAGAAGAACGGGGAGTCCCCCTACATCCTGGTGGTCCACTGCACCGATCAGGATGTGGAGGGACAGGTGCGGGCACTGGTGGAGGCACGGGTCCGGCGGCTGAATCTGAAGAGCAAGAGCGTCTCTCCCGGCCAGATCGAGCTGAACTATGAGGTGCGCCTGCGGGAGGCTGATACGGCGTTCGTCAATGAGCTGGGGACCATGGAAGGCGTGGGGAACGTGGTGCTGGTCTCCTACAATGGGGACTACATGGGGTGATGCCATGATCCGCCACCGGTACATCGATTTCATCTGCGCCGCTGCGGCTCTGCTGGCCCTGGCCCTCACCGTCCTGCTCTGCTTCGGGGAGGCACTGGGCCTTCCGACTGCCAGCTCCGCTCCGGGGTACGCCGATCGTCTCTTTGACAGCGGCCGCGTCCACACGGTGGACCTCCAGGTGGAGGATTGGGAGCAGTTTGTCGCAGACGCACCGGCGGAGGCGTATACCCCCTGCACCGCGGTCATCGACGGGGAGGAATTTTACCAGGTGGGTCTGCGGGCCAAGGGCAACAACTCCCTCCGGCTGACGGAGGAGTACGGCCTGTCCCGGTACAGCCTGAAGCTGGAATTCGACCACTATGTGGACGGGGGGAATTACCACGGCCTGGACAAGTTCTCCCTGGACGCCTCCTTCCAGGACAACAGCTATCTCAAAACGTACCTGGTCTACGACATGATGGCCTTCATGGAGGTGCCCGCGCCTCTGTGCAGCTATACCTGGGTGACGGTGAACGGCCAGCCCTGGGGGCTGTTCCTGGCCATTGAGGAGCCGGAGGAGGCCTTTGCCCGGCGGAACTTCGGGCCGGACCACGGCCAGCTCTACAAGCCGGACTACCGCTCTCTCAACGAAGAGAACGCTGATGTGGCCCTGCGGTACATCGGCGACGACCCCGGTAGCTACCCCAACCTTTTTGACAACGCCAAGTTTGACGTGGATGCGGCGGACCAAGCGCGGCTCATTGAGGCCCTGCGGGTGCTGTCCACGGGGGAAAACCTGGAGACGGCGGTCAATGTGGACCAAGTGCTGCGGTATTTTACCGTCCAGGTGTTCGTCATGAACTGGGATAGCTATCTGGGCCACACCGGGCACAACTACTTTCTCTATGAGGAGGATGGGATTCTCTCCATTCTGCCTTGGGACTACAACCTGGCTTTCGGCACCTATGCCCTGGGGATGACCGATCCCATCCGGGACCCCAATGTGCTCCTCAACTGGCCGGTGAACACCCCCGCCCGGGGCGAGGTCATGCTGGAGCGGCCCCTGTATCACAACCTGATGAAAAATAACGACTATTTTGCCTGCTACCACGCCTATTTCCATCAACTGCTCTCGGAGTATTTCGAGAGCGGACGGTATGAGGCGGTCATTCGGCAGACCCAGGCCATGATCGCACCTTATGTGGAGGCGGACCCCACCGCCTTCTGCGCCTATGAGGACCACCTGCTGGCGGTGGACACCCTGCTGGAGGTGTGCCGCCTGCGTGCGGAGAACATCCGTGGGCAGCTGGAGGGGCGCTATCCCATCACGCTGTCCCAGCAGGCGGAGCATCCCGGAGCCGGGGTGGATGCCGCTCATGTAGATCTGCGGGCGCTGGGGGATTTTGAAGACCTGGAGGCTGCAAAAGGGCGGCAAGAGGCTGCGATGATTAAACTGTCATATTAACGGATGTTGTTTCACCTCCCATGTGTGAAGATTTTGGCCCCTGCTGGCAGCACCATGGCAACAAAAAATCAGATAGCCCGTACGATCTGAATCATGGAAAGAATGCCAATCCCCTGAGCCAAATCCCATAAGCCAATCCGTTTAGAAAACTTCTGACAGGAGCGAGCGGGAATACGCGTAAGAACCGAAACAATCGCGACGAAATGCGCAAAAAAAGAGCTGACTGATGCGAACCATCAGCCAGCTTTTTTCGTTTTTACTATTAAAGTTTCAGACGAATGCAACGAACGTACTCTCGCGCAGTCAAAATTCACACAGCAGAGATTCACGCCTGCACGGTTGCCATGACTGCGGGCGGAGTCCTCCTCTGGCTGGGGTTGTCGTAGTCTGGTCTTTGGCCGGGCGCTTTTGGCATCGCGCCCCAACCAAGAAATCAGACGCTTGCCAATTTTCCCTGTGGGAGGGAAGGTGGATTGACAACCATATGGATATATGGTAATTCTTAGTAAAAGACGAATTTGTCTCAAAGGCGAATTTTGAGGACTTTGCGTCCCTCTGCAATCCATTCGTCGGCAGTCGTGCCGTTGAGCCAGCGGATCGCTCTCCAGGGACAGGCGATCGTTGGCGGCCTTTTGTAGATTTGGGATGTGGTGATGAGATGAAATTTTTCTTCCTGCTTCGAAAGCGCTTGGCCCAATATTACATGAAAAATAAAGTGATTTTTCTGCTGTTTGTCCTCGGCGGCGCGCTCAATGCGATTGTTTTCTGCTTTTCTTACGGCAATCTCCTGCCTGCCATGACCAATCGCGGTTCCCAGGAGATACAATACCGCGAATATTTCGTCCGGTATTTTGACGGGGTCAAATCCCTGGAGGAAAAAGAAACAGCGCTGGAGGAAATCCAGAATAGCGGCTTGCTGGAAAGCGTTCGCCTCTGCTGGCAGGAGAATAACGACATTGATGGCCGCTTGATCTGCGCCTGTGTCTATGGGGAGCCGCCGCTGGTCCGCCTCAAAGGAACCCTGGAGCTTTCGGCGCCCGGGCAGGTGCTGGTACCGCTTTCCAGTTCCGCCGATGTCGGCTCCGAGGTGACGCTGATGGGGGAGGCCTTTGAGGTCGTCGGCCAGCACACCTCGGACGAATACTACATCTCCTACGCCGACTTTGTGGACACCGGCTGCAAAATCTGGCAGATTTACGCCGCTGCCCAAGAGCGGCAGGACTTTTCCGATGACCCGGTGGAGCAGCTGCTGCGCAGCACATTCCCCGACGGAAATATCAAAACGCCCCGCATCTATGAATTGTCGGACCAGGGCCTCTCGCGGTACAATCTGACGATGATTTGCAGCACGTTTTTGATTGCAACGGTTTCCTTTATGTTTCTGCTGCGCTACTTGATGGACTCTATGATGGATGAAAACAGCGCCAGTATGATGGTTGGAGCCTCCAAGGGCAAGCTGATCTTTCTAATTTTCTGCGAGGGCCTGGTTTTGTTCCTCGGGGTCAGCATCCTGGGACTGCTAATTCACTATGTACTCTATACGCCTGTATTTTCAAAACTGAACTATGCAGAGGGGCTTGTGTACCGGTTTGGCGATTACCTGCGAATCCTAGCGGGCATATCCGGGATCGTCCTGGTCTGCCTCATTCCGTTCCTGGGAAAATATATGAAACTGTCGCCGATCCGTGCGTATCGAACGCGTCCATAAGGTGGAGTCATGATGAAAATATTACGGTTGATTTCTTCCTATTTCCGCGGGATTCGACTGCCGGCCATCATTTTATCCTGCATGATGAGCCTTGCTGTGTTTGTCGGTGTTCTGACACTTTCGCGGGTGCTGTACATCGTCCATGACTATACAATCGTGAAGCACACGACGTTGACGGATGCGTACTATGTGGGCACCCTCTACACCATTGAGGAGTTGCTCCGCGATCCCGACACGATCAATCGGGAAACGGAGGCTGCCATCGAGACGTTGTCCCAGACTCCCGGCGTACAAAAGGTCTACGCGGCATACACGGCATCGCCGCTGGAGTATGCCGGAACCGGCATCAGCATCAGCCTGATCGACCCAGGCCTCACGGAAGCCTTTCCGAGATTGAAGCAGACCGGTGTGGATTTTTCCGGCGACCCCAACGGCTGCCTGCTGGGAAGCAAAATTTTTAACCGGGTCAGAGATGGCGGGCAGATCGAGCTTCAGTTTTTTATGCCGGAACCGCACGCCGAGACATTTTCCGTCAGCGGCCACATCCGGCATCCCTATAAGCAAATGATTTTCCCTTCGTCCGGCACGACGCCGCGGGCGTCGGATCTGTTCGCTGTCGGCGATAGCATTCTGATGCAGTCCACGGAGGAAAACGTGGCGAGACTCAGCCAAATTGCGGAAATACAGTACAATCCCAACTATATCGTCAGCCTGGACCCGGCGGCATCGGAGGAAGCGCGGCAAGAAGTCCTGCAATACTTGAACGCACAGGGACTGGTGACGCCCCTGGAAACGATCATCGCCAATTCTGCGCAGATGGTGGCCAAGGAATTGAAGCGCCAGCTTCCTACGCCTATGTTTCTGCTTATTTCCTCCACCGTTGCGTATCTGAGCATCCTGCTTTTGATTATTCGGAAAAAAGCCTATGAGCTTTCTGTCTATCATCTCACCGGCGGGAGCAAGAGAACTTGTGTGATGCTGGTCTTTCTGTCCGGGTGCATCATTGCTCTGCCGGCGCTGCTCCTCAACACCTTATTTGTGCTGCTGATTCCACAGTATGACTGGACCAGCAACGCGTATCTGTCTGGCATCTCTGTCACACCCGATATCCTTTACCTGGTCTTCGGATACTACTTGTTCACCGTGTTTCTGTCAGGACTTGTTGCCGCAGGTTCTATGGCGAAACATTCTCCGCTATCCTATCTGCGAGGTGCTGCATCGTGATCCAGTTAAAAAACATCTGCAAAACGTATCGGGCAGGCCCCAACCAGTTCCAAGCGCTGCACGGCATTGACCTGACCATCGAAAAAGGCGAGTTCGTTTCAATCTGCGGTCCGTCCGGCTCCGGCAAAACAACGCTGCTGAATATGATCGGGTGTCTGGATACCTTTGAAGCGGGACAATACCTGCTCAACGACACGGATGTCTCCAGAATGCGTGACAAGAAAAGGGCAAATCTGCGAAACGCCTGCATTGGCTTCGTTTTGCAGGATTTTGCACTGATTAACGCACAGACGGTACTCTATAATGTCATGCTGCCGCTGCTGTTCAGCAAGTGCCCCTACCGGGAGATCAAGAAAAAAGCCCTGACCGCCTTAAACAGCGTCCATATCCTGGATCAGGCCCACAAAAAGGTGAACCAGCTGTCCGGCGGGCAGCGCCAGCGGGTCGCCATCGCCAGGGCGATTGTCAATCACCCGGAAATAATTCTGGCAGACGAGCCGACCGGTCAGCTGGACTCCGAGACCAGCAGGCAGATCATGGAGCTTTTGACGGAGCTGAACCAAAGGGGCATCACGGTTGTGGTGGTGACCCATGACCCCATCGTAGCCGCGACAGCCTCCCGGAAAATCACCGTGATCGACGGACGGATTACGTCCGACACGGTGGACGTTCCGCAATAGCAAGCTGACAAAGAACGCGCCGCAAAACCTGCGTTTTGCGGCGCGCCAGCGTGTCGAAAAAGTATTTTCGCCCCGCTGTCCCCCGTTTTTGCAACTTCAAAAAGTTGCAAAAACGACCTTATTGAACGCGCATGGCCCAGGCCAGCTTCTCTTGCCCTGCGGGCAATTCACCTTCGGGGGCCCTTTGCCCCCTGCACCCATCCCCCGCTGCTCTGTTGCGGAGGTTTTTACCATAGTTTTTTGACAGTCTCACGCGCCGCAAAACCTGCGTTTTGCGGCGCGTTCTTTGTGCCTGTAGCCATGGAGTATGTCAAAATATATAGCAATAGACGGATGACCGGTAGGAGATCAGTCGGTCTTGATGGCGCTGTCGAAGGCGAAGTCGGAGGCCTCGAAGTTATACTTCTTGATGTAGGCGCAGGCCTCGGTGGCGCCGTAGACGCGGTCCATACCGGAGTCCTCCCACTCGATGGAGAGGGGGCCGTGGTAGCCGCCCTGGTTCAGGACGCGGCAGATGCCGTCGAAATCCACGTCGACATGGCCCAGGGAGACGAAGTTCCAGCCCCGGCGCATATCCCCAAAGGTGATGTGGGAGCCCAGGACGCCGTTGCGGCCGTCGAAGTTCAGCTTGACGTCCTTGGCGTGGACGTGGTAGACCCGATTGATGAAGTCGCGGCAGAAGACCACGGGGTCCACGCCCTGCCACAGCAGGTGGCTGGGATCGAAGTTGATGCCCAGGGTGGGCCGGTAGTCGAAGACCTCCAGCAGCTTCTTGGTGGACCAGTAGTCGAAGGCGATCTCGGTGGGATGGACCTCCAGCGCCAGCTTGACGCCGCAGGCGTCGTAGACGTCCATGATGGGGCTCCACAGCTCCTTGACCTTCTGATAGGCGGCCTCAATCTGTTCCTCGGAGGTCTGGGGGAAGGAGTACCACATCTTCCAGATGGGCGAGCCCATGAAGAAGGTGACGACCTTGACGCCCATGGCCTTTGCGGCCTGGGCGGCGTACTTCATTTCCGCAATGCCCCACTTTTGAATTTCCTCGGGCTTGCCCGCTAGCTCCGAAGGCGCGAAGCCGTCCAGCCGGGAATCGTAGGCGTCCGGCAGGGTGTCGCAGACGCACTGTCCGGCCAGGTGGTGGCTCAGTGCCCAGCAGCCCAGGCCGTATTTTTGGAGCGTCGCCTTGACCTCGGCCACATAGGCGGGGTCTGTGGCGGCGCGCTTCATATCCAGGTGCGCGGCGGAGAGTTCCAGGCCCTCAAAGCCCATCTCCTTGGCCAGCCGGCAGACCTCCTCCAGAGAGAGGTCGCCCCATTGGATCGTAAAGAGTGTGATCGGTCTTGCCATCGTGATTCCTCCTATTCTGTTCTTTGGAATGGGGGCGCAGCGCCGGGAGGCCCGCTTTCAGCGGGCGGACGCTGCCCGGTCCATCGGTTCATCGGTGTGCAGCGGTATGGCGTGGCTTGGCTCAGACGTCCACCCAGACGTTGCCCTTCTGGTTGGATTCCAGGCAGGCGTGGACGAACTTGATGCCCTCGACGCCGTCGGCCACGGTGGGATAATCGACCATCTCGGGGACGAAGGTGCCGGCCTCCTTGGCCGCCACGCATGAGACGAAGGAGCGGTAGAGGTTACCCATGGACTCCAGCCAGCCCTCGGTGTGGCCGGAGGGCAGGCGCCCATACGCGGCGGCCTGCGGCTCGATTCCGCCGTTGCCGCGGTGGCGCTCCACCACGGTGCCGTCCCGATCGACCATGATCACTTTTTCGCACTCGGTCTGCTTCCAGAGGATGGAGCCGTTCTCGCCGTAAATGCGCACGGCGAGGTCGTTGTCGTGGCCGATGGCGAACTGGCTGGTCCAGTAGACGCCGGTGGCGCCGCCCTCGTACTCCACCAAAACCACGTCGTTGTCGTCGAGGACGCGGCCCGGCACCACCACGTCCATCTTGGCCAGGACGCGCTTGATCTTCAGGCCCGTCATGGTGGAAACGGCGTTCTCCACGTGGGTACCCAGGTCACCCAGGCAGTTGACGCCGCCGGACTGCTGGGGATCGCAGCGCCACTCACCCTGCTTGCCGCCCCACTCACCCGCATAGGCCAGCCAGCCCTGGGGATACTCGGCCATGACGGTGCGGATCTTGCCCAGCTTGCCGGAGGCGATATACGCCCGGATGTGCTTGGCCGTCACATGGCCCATGTAGGTGTATGTCACCATAAAGAGCAGGTCCTTTTCCTTGGCCAGCGCCTCCAGCTCCTCGGCCTGCTCCACAGTCAGGCACAAGGGCTTGTCGCAGGAAACGTGGATGCCTGCCTCGAGAAATGCTTTGCAGACGGGATAGTGGCTGACATTGGGTGTCACCACCACCACGAAGCGGATGCCGTCGGGGCGGGCCGCCTCGGCCTGGGCCATCTCCGCGAAGCTGGCATAGCAGCGGTCTTCCGCGATGCCCAGCTCTGCGCCGGTCTGGCGGCACTTTTCCAGCGTCCGGGAGAAGCAGCCGGCAACCAGCTTGGCCTCGCCGTCGAGATTGATCGCACGCCGGTGCGCATCGCCGATGAAGCTGCCGGGGCCGCCGCCCACCATACCGTATTGCATGATTGCCATAGGAAACACCCTTTCTAAATGTAAGTCAAGCGCGGCGGCCATCGGGGCTCCTACTACTGCCGTCCGCTACTATGATTTCAATATATCACATATTGAACGAAAATCACAGTATAAATTTGCGGATTTTCGTCGATTGTTCCATTGCCCGATTTCGGCAGTGGAGGGCGGCCATATCCTGGTACGATCGGATAAGGGGAATTGGGCGGTGCGGGTACACCTCAATTGGCGTTCGACCCGTGGCGGCATAAAACGAAAGCGCCGGTTGGAGAACCGGTGCTTGTTCTTCGCTTTCTGAGGCAGGGAGGTGACGTTTCCTGCGGCCAGGGCTGCTGCGGCCCCGGCTTTTCCCTGGCGCCGTGGCCGCACGACTGATTGTGGGGATGGACGGCTGGTGAAAAGGGGAGTATCCCTTATATCCCGTTTATATGCCTTTTTTATACGTAAAATTCTATTTTTTGAACGTTTTGCATGGAATTTTCTTCGATTTTTGTGGCAGGACACCATGTTGACAATTTTGGCATATATGGTAGTATTATACCATGCAACACAGCCTTTCAGCTTTGCTTGCGGCAATGGGGCGTTGCCGCACCCGGAGGGAAGAGGCTGTTGCTTGTCCCTGGCCATTGGTTTTTGCACCAATGAGATGCGTCTGCAAAAACTTGAAAGGAGACCAAGAGGAATGAAGAAGATCGCATTCAGAACGCTGGCGCTGCTGTTGGCCCTGATGATGGTCGTGGGCCTGGCGGCCTGCGATTCAGCCAATGCACCCGCCTCCACCGAGACCCCCGATACCACCGATACGACCCCGGCCGACACGACGCCGCCGGAAACGCAGGAGGAGACCCCGGATGCCCCTGCTATCTCCGTCACGGAGGAGAGTACCTACGACAAGCCCATGCCTAACGTCCCCGAGGTGCCCTATTGGTTCCCGGCGGACCTGCTGAACTGGAGCCCGGCGGACGACCCCAACGCCGCGTTCAACGTGAGCAGCATCCCCCTGGCGGAGCGGGTGGACAAGCAGTCCCTGACGCCCGCCAACGAAACCCAGTGCAAGGACATGAACGTGGTGGCCATCTCCATTATGAACTCCAGCACCAGCGGCAACGCGCCCCACGGCTTCAACACCGCCAGCGCCAATGTGTTCTCCTATTGGCAGTACATTGACAAGCTGGTCTACTGGGGCGGCTCTTCCGGCGAAGGCCTGATCGTCGTGCCCGGCGCCGATGTCATCGATGTGGCCCACAAGAACGGCGTGCCGGTGCTGGGCACCGTGTTCTTCCCCCAGTCCGCCCACGGCGGCAAGCTGGAGTGGCTGGAGGACTTCCTGGTGAAGGACGACAGCGGCAGCTTCCCCATGGTGGCTAAGCTGATGGAGGTCGCTGCGTATTTCGGCTTTGACGGCTGGTTCATCAACCAGGAGACCGAGGGCACCGAGGATGCACCGCTGACCGCCGAACACGCCGCGCTGATGCGGGAATTTATCCAGGCCTTCAAGGCCGCCGCCGGCGACAGCCTGGAGATCATGTGGTATGACTCCATGACTGAGAGCGGCGCCATGGACTGGCAGAACGCCCTGACCGACGAAAACAAGTTCTTCATCGTCGGCGACAACCAGGAGGCCATTGCCGACAGTATGTTCCTGAACTTCTGGTGGACCGACGACGACCTGGCGCCGGAGGAGTTGCTCAAGGCCTCCCAGGCCAAGGCGCAGGAGCTGGGCGTCGACCCCTATGACCTCTACGCCGGCATCGACGTGCAGGCCAACGGCTATGACACCCCCATCCGCTGGGACCTCTTCGCGGCCCCGGGCCAGGCGCCCTATACCTCTCTGGGCCTCTACTGCCCCAGCTGGACCTATTTCTCCGCCTCTGATTTCTTCACTGACTACCATGCCCGGGAGAATCGCTTCTGGGTCAACGCCGAAGGTGATCCCTTCGCGGCCACTGCCGCCACCGGCACAGACTGGAGAGGCGTCTCCACCTACGCCATCGAGCAGACTGTGATCGATTCGCTGCCCTTTGTGACCAACTTCAACATGGGCCACGGCTACAGCTTCTTTATCGACGGAGAGAAGGTCTCCGACAAGGACTGGAACAACCGCAGCCTGCAGGACATCCTGCCCACCTACCGCTGGAACCTGGAGCAGGGCGAGAACAACCTGGAGGCCACCATGGACTACGGCGCTGCCTATTACGGCGGCACCTCTGTAAAGCTCTTTGGCAAGATTTTGAAGGATGCCCCCGTGACGATGCAGCTTTACAGCTGCGCCCTGCCCATGACCAGCGGCGTCTCCTTCACCGCCACGGCCAAGGCTTCGGTGGCGACCACCATGAACCTGGTTGTCACCCTGGACGACGGCAGCACCCAGGTCCTCAGCGGCGACCAGCCGGTGGGCACCGAGTGGACCACGGTCTCCTTTGACGTCTCCGCCCTGGACGGCAAGACCGTCACTGCCTTCGGCTTCGAGTTGACCGCCTCGGAAGAGCTGATGGGCATGAACTTCCTGCTGGGCCAGATCGCCATTACCGACGGCGTGGAGCGGCCCGCCGGCACCGCCAGCGACCTCACCGTGGTGGATACCAGCTTCGACGATGAAGACTGCATCTACACCGGCGTGAAGCTCTCCTGGAGCGCCGACACCCAGGCCGATTACTACGAGATCTACCGCATCAACCAGGACGAATCTCGCTCTCTGGTGGGCGTCACCACGGCTACGACCCACTACATCAACGCCCTGGAGCGCAATGACGACACCAACAAGACCAACTTCCAGGTGGTGCCGGTGAATATCACCGGAGAGCGCGGCACCGCCTCCAACGTGGCCACCATGGACTGGCCGGACAACAGTCTGCCCAAGGCTGACTTCAAGGCCTCCACTACGCTGGCCGCGCCCGGCCAGGAGATCACCTTCGAAAGCCTTTGCTCGGCCAACACCGAGTCCCTGACCTGGGAGTTCCCCGGCGCCTCGGTGGAGACCAGCACCGATGCCGCGCCCGTGGTCACGTATGCGGCGGAGGGCACCTACACCGTCAAGGTGACGGCCCAGAACGCCTCCGGCGAGGCCGTGGCAGAGAAGGAGAACCTGATCACCATCTCCTCGAAGGTCACCGGTGACCTGGCGCTGCTGTCCCAGGGCATGGAGACGGAGGCCTCCGCCTACGTCAACGACAATGAGGCGCCTCCCTTCGCGGTGGACGGCGACGTCACCAAAAAGTGGTGCGCCACCGGTAACCCGCCCCACGAGCTGACTGTGGACCTGGGTGATGTCAAGGCAGTCTGCCAGGTGCGGATTTCCCATGCCGAGGCCGGCGGCGAATCGCCCGACATGAACACCAAGGCCTACTCCATCCTGGTCAGCGAGGACGGCGAGACCTTCACGGAAGTGGTCAAGGTGACGAAGAACTTCGCGGGTGAGAGCGTGGACACCTTCCAGGTGGTCAACGCCCGGTACGTGAAGCTGGTGGTGGAGAAGCCCACCCAGGGCTCTGATACCGCCGCGCGTATCTACGAGTTCCAGGTCTACGGCCTGGACGGTGTGCTGTAAACCCCATTGCTGAATGCCGGAGCGGCCCGTCGGACCGCTCCGGCAAATAGAAGTCATGAAAAATGTACAGCGGGTCGAAACAGTATGTTCGGCCCGCTGAGCCGGAGCCAGCGTTTTGTGCTGGCTCCGGTTATTATTTGAAAAAACGGAGCAAGCGATGTGGCGCTTTGCTCCGGCGTGGACGATATCGGATTGCGGTTGACGGCAGAAGCCTCGCGCTGGGACTGGGGGGTGACGCCTGTTGCTATGGACATAAAAAGACGTCGGAGCAAAGCGGACTTTGCTCCGACGTTGGTGCGCGAGGCGGGACTTGAACCCGCACGTGCGTAATGCACACTAGAACCTGAATCTAGCGAGTCTGCCAATTCCACCACTCGCGCGTCTTTGGAATGCCCCAATATAGTACCACAGAGGTGTGGGTTTGTCAAGCGTGAGATTTATAATTTCGCATGATTTTCTCCCGGCGGCACAAACTAGGGAAAAGGAAGGAGAGTCGTAATGGAACAGCAACGAAAAGACCCCCAGGAGCGGGAAGAGGACCGGCAGCAGATCCAGCAGTTTGGCGCGGCGCTGACGGAGGGCGACGACGGCAACATCTACACCCTCACCATCATCGGCCAGGTGGAGGGCCACCAAATCCTGCCCGAGACGGTGAAGACCACCAAGTACGAGCATATCCTGCCGCTGCTGGCCTCCATTGAGGAGAGCCGGGAGATCGACGGGCTTTTGATTTTGCTCAATACCGTCGGCGGCGACATCGAGGCGGGTCTGGCCATCTCGGAAATGATCGCGGGGATGCAGAAGCCCACGGTGTCGCTGGTGCTGGGCGGCGGCCACTCCATCGGCATCCCGCTGGCGGTGTCGGCCAAGCGGTGCATGATCGCGCCCACGGCCAGCATGACCATCCACCCGGTGCGGATGACCGGCGTGGTGGTGGGCGCGCCCCAGACGTACCAGTATTTCAACCGCATCCAGGAGCAGATCGTGGACTTCGTCACGGCCAACTCCCGGATTTCCCGGGAGAAGTTTCTCCACTATATGATGGCCACCGGTGAGATCGCCACCGACGTGGGCTCAGTGGTCTATGGCCGCGAGGCGGTGCAGGTGGGACTGGTGGACCAGCTGGGCAGCGTGGGGGACGCCCTGGCCTATCTCCACCGGGAGATCGAAGCGGCCCGGGCGAAGCAGGGCGGGGCGGACTGAGCCGCCGCGCCGCTCAGTCCAGGGGTCGGTACGGCCCGGTGTAGTACCCCACGACGCCCTGGCGGATGGCCAGCATCCCCTGGGGCTCCAGGGCGCAGCAGGACAGCACGTCCCCGGCCCGCACCTCCAGGCTGTAGTCGGTGCGGCTGGCACAGTACTGCCGTCCCTTGTAGCGGTTGAGCTGGTCGTTGGGGATGGTCAGCTCCCGGCCCAGGGCAGGGAGGAAGCAGCGGCTCTCCGTCGGCCCGGCCTGGCGCACCTCCACCAGGGTGCGGGGGAAGAGCAGCGCCACGGGGTCGGCGGAGGGGGCCTGGTCTGCCAGCGCCTGCACCTTGGGGTAGTGGTCCAGGCGGCCCGCGGTGAGGGTTTCGCCCTCGATGACCAGGTAGTTGATCTGCCCCCAGCGGTTGAGGTTGTTGCCGCCGTCGATGCTGAGGACGCCGGTGGCCTCGTTTTCGTAGGGGTCGCTGGAGACGATGCCGGTGCGGTAGTTGCAGGCGGGCCAGTGGCCCACCACGACCCGCCGGGCGAAGGGATGGGTTTCGGTGCCGAAGGCCTTCCAGGTGAGGCATCGCTCCCGGTCCTGGGCCGTCAGCGGCCCGGGGGCCAGCCCGGCGTGGACGAAGACGGCCTGGGGCGTCTCGAGAATGTGGGGCAGGGCGCGGAGGAAGGCAAGCTCCGGGGCAAACGCCGCCTGGATGGCGTCCTTGAGGGCCTGCACAGCCGCCAGGTCTGCCCAGCCCAGGCCCAGTTCTCGGGCCATTTCCCGCAGGATGGTCTGCGGCTGCGCGGTCATATATTGCAGCACGTCCTCGTCGGAGACCAGGCCCTGCTCCCACTCGGGGAGCAGAACGTCGTTGTTGCCGGCCACGGCGTAGACATGGCCGTTCCGGGCCAGGGTCATCACCCGCCGCAGCAGCGGCAGCGAGGCATCGCCCTTTTCCAGCAGGTCGCCCACGCAGACCAGCGCGTCGCCCGGGCCGAAGCCGGTCTCCTCCAGCAGGGCGCAAAAGCCCTGGTCGTCGCCGTGGAGATCGCTGAAGACGATGGCGCGCCGGTATGGACTGAGGTCCGCCCGGGCCACCAGCGCCGGTTGAGACATGATACATCACTCCTCAAAAAAGCCGGGCAGAGACTGTCAAAAAACTTCGCTGAAGACTGCCGCGACAGAGCAGCGGGGGGTGTGTGCGGGGGGGCAAAAAGCCCACCGCACGTTCAATAAGGGCGTTTTTGCAACTTTCATAAAGTTGCAAAAACTAAGGCAGCGTGTCGAAAATACTTTTTCGACACGCTGCGCCGGGCGGAGAATGCCGCCCGGCACGCGCTTACTTGGAAAGAGTCCGGTGGACGTATTTGCCCACGGGCCCAATGCAAATTTCGCCGTTTTCCACGGCCAGCTGGCCCCGGAGGTAGACCTGCTCAATCCTGCCGTGGGTCTCCAGACCCTCGTAGGGGCAGTAGTCCACGTTGGCGGCCTGGTCTGCGGCGGTCAGAAGGCCGGGGGCGTCGGGGTCCAGCACCACGATGTCGGCGTCGCTGCCCGGGGCGATGACGCCCTTCTGGGGGTAGGCGCCGTAGAGTCTGGCCGGCGTCTCGGAGAGCAGGGCGCACATCCGGGCCGCGTCGATCCGGCCCCGGGCCACACCCTCGGACCAGAGGAGGATGCCCCGGCTCTCCACGCCGGGCAGACCGCCGGGAATCTGGGTGAAGTCGCCCTTGCCGGCGTCCTTTTGGGCCAGGGTGAAGCTGCAGTGGTCGGTGGAGACGGTCTGGATGGTGCCGTCGGCCAGGGCGGCCCAAAGGGCCTCGCGGTCGGCCTGCTCCCGCAGGGGCGGCGCGCAGATAAAGCGGGCAGCCTGGGAGTAGTCGGGATGTTCGTAGAGGCTGCGGTCCAGGAGCAAATACTGCGGGCAGGTCTCCACGTAGACGGTCTGGCCCCGCTGCCGCGCTGCGCGGACTTCTTCCAGGGCCTCGTGGGTGGAGAGGTGGACGATCATCACCGGCACCTGGGCCACCTGGGCCATGCGGAGCAGGCTGCCCACGGCCTCGGCCTCCAGGGCGTTGGGCCGGGTGGCCGGGTGGCTGGCAGGGCCGGTCTCTCCGGCGGCCTTCTTTTGGGCGATCAGCGCGTCGATGACGCCGGAATTCTCGCAGTGGACGCCGGCGAAGGCGCCGTACTTCCCCAGCTCCTCCAGGGCCAGGAAGAGGTCCCGGTCGCCGATCATCATGGCCGGGTAGGTCATATACATCTTGAAGGTGGGGATGCCGGCCTGGAGCATTTCGGGAATCTCCTGGCAGATGCCCTCGTTCCAGTCGTCGATGGTCATGTGGAAGCCGTAGTCGCAGGAGGACTTGCCGTCGGCCTTCCGGTGCCACAGCTGGAGGCCGTATTGCAGGGTTTCGCCCTTGTTGGGGCAGGCGAAGTCGATGACGGTGGTGGTGCCGCCCCGGAGGGCCGCCCGGGTACCGGTTGCGAAGTCGTCCGCTGTGGTGGTGTTGCAGACATCCAGGTCGAAGTGGGTGTGGGCGTCGATGAAGCCGGGGAACAGCAGCTTCCCCGAGACGTCCACCACCTGGGCGTCGGGGCAGGAGAGGTCCGGCCCGACGGCCTCGATGGTTTCACCGCTGATGAGTACGTCCATTGGGGCCACACCGGCCCCGGAGACCACTTGGCCTCCCTGTAAGAGCAGTTTCACTGGCTCCAGCTCCTTTCCGTTGATACCACCATTGTACCATAAATCTGAAAAATAACAACGGCTTCGGTTGGTGGTTTACGCCGGAGGGGTTTTATAGTAAAATAGACCCATACATCTTCCAATGACCAACTGTGAGGTACTTATGAAACTGGATGAATTGAAGTTTAACGAGTCATTTTCGGACTTTTATCTGATGCGCAACATCATGCCCCGGAAGACCAAGACTGGCAAGCCCTACCTCTCCATGACGCTGGCCGACGTGTCGGCGTCCATCGAGGCCATGGTCTGGGACTACGGCGGCCCCATCGGCCCCCAGGACGAGGGCCGGGTGGCCTGGGTGCAGGGCGTTTTGAAGGAGTACCGGGGGATGCCCCAGATCACGGTGGAGGCCATCCGCCCGGCAGAGCCCCGGGAATATGACGGCAAGCTGGACGACCTGATCCCCACCGCGCCGGTGAACCGGCAGGAGACCTATGCCCGGGTGGTGGCCCTGGTGGAGTCGCTGGAGGACGAGGACTACCGGCGGGTCTGCCGGGAGGCCCTCCGCCGCCACGGCGCGGCCTTTCAGCGCTTCCCGGCGGCCAAGACGGTCCACCACGGCTTTGTGGGGGGCCTCTTGATGCACACGGCGGATATGCTGGAGACGGCGGATTTCCTGGCGAGCCGCTATCCCGGCGTGATCTACCGGGACCTGCTCCTGGCCGGTGCGCTGCTCCACGACATGGCCAAGCTCCGGGAATTCGTGGTGTCGGACCTGGGCGTGGTGACGGAGTACTCCGCGCCGGGCCAGCTGCTGGGGCACCTGGTCATGGGCGCGCAGGAGGCGGCGGAGATCTGCCGGGACCTGGAGGTGCCGGAGGAGAAGTCCATGCTCCTGCAGCACCTGCTGCTCTCCCACCACGGCCAGCCGGAGTTCGGCGCGGCGGTGGTGCCCCAGTGCGCCGAGGCGGAGCTGCTGGCCGCCATCGACCACATCGACAGCCGCATGGAAATCTACCGGGAGAACCTGGAGAACACCCAGCCGGGCCAGTTCACCCCGCGCATTTTCGCCCTGGACCGGCGAATCTACCGCCATACGATGCTGTAAAACCCAACGAATCGCCGAAGGAGGAATGGATATGACATACGCCGTGGTATTTGTGAGCAGGACGGGGAACACCCGCCGCCTGGCCGAAGCGATCCCGCCCGCGCTGGGTCGGGAGGCGTGCTGCTATTTCGGCCCGCCCAGCGACGAGGCCCTCCGGGCCGACTGGATTTTTGCCGGATTTTGGACCAACCGGGGCGACTGCGGCGATGAGATGGCCGCCTTTCTCGCCCGAGTGACGACCCAGCACATTTTCCTCTTCGGCACGGCGGGCTTCGGCGGGGACCCCCAATACTTTGCAGACATCCTCGGCCGGGTGCGGGAGAAGCTCCCGGCGGCGCGCTGCTGCGGGACGTTTATGTGCCAGGGGGAGATGCCTCCGGCGGTGCGGACGCGGTACGAGGCCATGGAGGATGGGCCGCAGAAGGCGCAGAGCCTCCGAAACTTCGACATGGCCCTGGGCCACCCCGACGAGGCGGATTTGCAGGCGCTGGCGTGCGCCGCGGCGCAGGCATGGCAGAAAGCGGGGCAGGACGGATGAAGGACGCAATTCGGAGCATTCCCCGGGAGCTGAAAAAGCTGCGGGCAAAGAACCTGGCGGCGCTGCTGGTGGCGGGCGTGGTCAACGCCTTCGGTGTGACGGTCTTTCTGGCGCCGGTGAAGCTCTATGACAGCGGCATTTCCGGCGCGTCTATGCTCCTGTCCCAGGTGACGCCCGTGTCCCTCTCGGTCTTTTTGGTGCTTTTGAATGTGCCGCTGTTTCTCTACGGCCTCAAAAAGCAGGGGCCGCAGTTTACCTTCTATGCCATCTATTCGGTAGTGATCTACTCGGTCTGTGCCTGGCTCATCACCGATGTGCTGCCCATCGACGTCAGCTTTGCCTCGCCCCTGGCCGGGCAGGACCTGCTGCTGTGCGCCCTCTTCGGCGGCATCATTTCCGGCACCGGCTCCGGCCTGGCCATCCGCTTCGGCGGCGCCATGGACGGCATCGAGGTCATGGCGGTGATCTTCGCCAAGAAGCTCAATCTCTCGGTGGGCACCTTCGTGATGGCCTATAACATCCTCCTGTACATCGTCTGCGGCTTTGTGATTCAGAGCTGGATTTTGCCCCTTTACTCCATCGTCACCTATATGGCGGCGCTGAAGATGGTGGACACCATCGTCGAGGGCCTGGATCGGGCCAAGTCGGTCTATATCGTCACCACCCGCCACGAGGCCGTGTGCGAGGTGCTGTCGAAAACCTTTGAAAAGGGCATCACCGTGATGAAGGCCCAGGGCTACTATTCGGGCCTGGACCGGAAGGTGGTCTGGATCGTCCTCAACCGCTTCCAGATCAGCCGGATGCGGGAGCAGGTCCACGAGGTGGACCCCGCTGCCTACATCGCCATCTACGACGTGGCGGACGTGTTTAAGCTGGAGCCGGAGCAGGCACCGGCGGAGATAGTGCCGGCAGAGGCCGAAGCAGAGCAAGCCCCGGCAGAAGACACGGCGGCGAGTCCGTAGGGGCGCGCATTGCGCGTCCGAGCCGCGAAGCGGCCTCTTGCGAAGGGCGCGGTGGCTGCGCAAGGCCGTTTGTACCGCCGCGCTTCCGTTGCCGCCGTAGGGGCGCGCATTGCGCGTCCGTGCCGCAAAGCGGCCTCTTATGGAAGGTGCGGTGGCTGCGGAAGGCCATTTGTACCGCCGCACTTCTGTTGCCGCCGTAGGGGCGCGCATTGCGCGTCCGCGCCGCGAAGCGGCCTCTCGCGGAGGATATGGTGGCTGCGGAAAGCCGTTTGTATCACGTCACAACCCCTCCGGCAGGCCACAGGCCTGCCACCTCCCCTTACACAGGGGAGGAGGGGAGGCTTTGGCGGGTACATTCGGCGGGTACGCTCCGGCAATTCGGCTTGTTTGCCTCCGGCGGGGCACTTTTCACCGCGGAAAAGTGCCGAAAACGCGCCGGGGGCTGCGGCCCCCGGTCCCCCGTGGGGCCGCGCGGCGTGCATCCCCGGAAGAGGCATTGCCCGGGCCGTTACGCGCCACCGGGCTGTCCCGTCCCATACTGCCTGCCCCTTCCCGGCTTCGCGCGGGCCAGTAGAATCGGATGGCTGTTACGGCTACAGAGGTTTTCACTAAGGCCGCTCCAGCTGCCTCGGAACACGGCGAGACATCGCACACAGCAGTTTTTACACGAATTCTCCCGCTGCACATAGTAGGTTGGTACGTTTGCCGCAGGCGCGCTGTAAGGGCCGATGCATTCATCGGCCCGCGCCGCGAAGCGGCCTCTTGCGGAGGGTATGGTGGCTGCGGAAAGCCGTTTGTACCGCTGCACCTCTGTTGCCGCCTGTAGGGGCCGATGCCCACATCGGCCCGTGCCGCTAAGCGGCCTCTTGCGAAGGCTGCGGTGGCTGCGGAAGGCCGTTTGTACCGCCGCACTTCTGTTGCCGCCGTAGGGGCGCGCATTGCGCGTCCGAGCCGCGAAGCGGCCTCTCGCGGAGGGTATGGTGGCTGCGGAAGGCTGTTTGTACCGCGTCAACCCCTCCGTCATGGCGAAGCCATGCCCCCGGGTTGCCACTTGGCCTTCCCGGCCCGCGTTGCGGTCCGCCAAGGAAAGTGGCTGCTGGGCCGCTGCGGTCGCTTATTCGGCCACAGGCAGCGCTCCCTTGCGGGCCTCCCCTCAAGGGGAGGCTTGGGGCGCTGCGTTTGACGAGGGCGCTCTCGCTGACCAGGCCAGCGGGCCGATGTGGGCATCGGCCCCTACGAGGGAACGGCGGAGACGCTCCGGCGTCGCGGCCAGGCGGGCGGCTGATAGCCGCCCCTACGGCGAAATCGGGGTTGGCGTCGCGCAAAGGCGCAAAAAAGATGCAGTTTCTTCGGAAACTGCATCTTTTTTGCTTATTTCGGCCGTCTGAAACCGGCTTACTTCGCGCACTGGCGGACGATCTCGGCCATCTGGTCCATCTTGGACTCCATGTCGGCCACCAGCTTGAACTGGGTGCGGCAGCGGTCCAGGTTGTGGTTCTCCCGGTGGATGCGGAAGTACACGTCGCCATTGAGATGATCGGCCAGGAAGCGGGTGCCGCACTCCAGCGTCATCATCTTGGCGCCGATGGGCAGCATCTGGAGCTCCAGCTCCGTCAGGCTGCCGCCGCAGCCGGTGAGGAAGCCGCGGGTGTAGACCTCGAAGAGGTCCAGGCTCATGGAAACCTTGCTGAGATCGGTCTCATCCTCGGCGGCGGTGGCGGCGCCGAAGCGGATGGAGTCGCCGAAGTCGTAGAGGGAGGAGCCGGGCATGACCGTATCCAGGTCGATGACGCACAGAGGCTCGTGGGTGTCGTAGTCCAGGAGGATGTTGTTGAGCTTGGTGTCGTTGTGGGTGACGCGCCAGGGCATCCGACCGGACTCCAGGGCCTCGACGATCTGACCGGCCTCGGCCTCGCGAGCCAAGGCGAAGTCGATCTCAGCCTGGCAGGAAGCGGCGCGGCCAGCCTTGTCCTGGGCGATGGCCTCTTTCAGCTGGCGGTAGCGGTCGCGGGTGTCGTGGAACTTGGGAATGGACTCATGGAGCGTCGCGGCGGGGAAGTCCGCCAGCAGCTTCTGGAACCGGCCAAAGGCCAGGCCGGTGTTGTAAAAGTCCTGGGTGGTCTCGGCCTTCTGGAGGCAGATGCTGGAGGGCACGAAGTCATACATCCGCCAATACGCACCCTTTTCGTCCACATGGTAGGGCTTGCCGTCCTTGGCGTAGATAATGTGCATGGCGCCCCGGGGATCCTCGGAGTTCTTGGCCAGGAAGTTGGTGACGGCGGAGACGTTCTCCATCAGCCCCACCGGGTCCTTGAAGGTGTTGGTGTTGATCTTCTGGAGAATGTAGCTCAGACCGGTATCACAGGTGGTGAGGTAGGTCTCATTGATATGGCCTTCGCCGAAGCGCTGGCAGAAGACCGGGTTGCCTTTCAGACGGAACGCGTTGAGAATTTCCTGCATGGTGTTACCTCCAGAGATAAGTCGGGTAGATGCCCTGGGCCTTCATGGTCTGAATGGCGGCCTGGACCTCAGGCATATCGGCCTGGTAGGTCACGCCGTACCACTTGGCGTCGGTCTTGAGGACCTCCACCGTGGCCTTGCCTTCGCGGATCAGCGCGTTGGGAACCCAGGGCAGGAAGTACTCGCACTTGAGGGGATTGGCGGCCAGATTTTCCGCCAGGAAGGCAGCGAAGCGGCTGCGGATCTCGTCCATCATGCTGCTCTGGAAGCACCAGAGGTTCATGGAGGTGACGGTGTCGTCGGTCAGGGGCGTGTAGGTCTTGCCGCCGTCCTCGGTGAAGGCGGGCACGCCGTCTTTCCGCTCGATCTGCGTCCGCTCTACGATGCCGGTCAGGTGGTTCTCGGCGTCGGTGGCGCAGATGCCCCGGGCCACGGAGCCGTTCTCGGTGAGGGTGTTGCCCAGGCGGTAGCCCACCATGGCGTGCTCACTCTGGCTGTGGGGAGCGGTGAGGAACTTCGCGGCGGTTTCAAAGGCGTCGCGGCCATAGAAGTCGTCGGCGTTGATGACGGCGAAGGGGCCGTCCACCAGCTCGGCGGCCGAGAGGACTGCGTGAGCGGTGCCCCAGGGCTTGACGCGGCCCTCGGGAACTGTAAAGCCCTCGGGGAGGGTGTCGGGCTTCTGATAGGCATAATAGAGCGGCACCTTACCGGCCACCCGGGCGCCGATGGTTTCCTCGAAATCCTGCCGGTGCTCTTCCTTGATGATCAGTACCACCTTGGAGAACCCGGCCCGCATGGCGTCATAGATGGAAAAGTCCATGATGATATGGTGCTCGGGGTCCAGGGGCGCGATCTGCTTCATGCCGCCAAAGCGGCTTCCAAGACCAGCGGCCATGATCAGCAGGGTAGGTCCGTTCATCGCAAGGCGCTCCTCTCAGTCCCGGTAGCCGTTGGGGTTGTTTTTCTGCCAGCGCCAGGCGTCGGCGCACATATCCTCGACGCCGTACTGGGCCTTCCAGCCCAGCTCCCGCGCGGCCTTGGAGGGGTCGGACCAGCACTCGGCCACGTCGCCGCTGCGGCGGGGCTTGATGACGTAGGGGACCTTGACGCCGGTGGCCTTCTCAAAGGCATGAACCAGGTCCAGCACGCTGTAGCCCTGGCCGGTGCCCAGGTTGTAGATGCCCAGGCCGCACTTATTCTCAATGGCCTTCAGGGCGCAGACGTGCCCCTTGGCCAGGTCCACCACGTGGATGTAGTCCCGGACGCCGGTGCCGTCGTGGGTGGGGTAGTCGTTGCCGAAGACGCCCAGCTGCGGCAGCTTGCCCACGGCCACCTGGGTGATGTAGGGCATCAGGTTGTTGGGGATGCCGTTGGGGTCCTCGCCGATGGTGCCGCTCTTGTGGG
>DVHE01000065.1 GCA_018712245.1 Candidatus Avoscillospira avicola
GGCAGCACCGCACAATTTGGCAAGAGCATTCGGCCAAAGATTTTGCCTCATACGAAAGTTATAAAAGGGCGGGAATACTATATGTATTTCCCCCTTTTATAGCTGCACGGATGGGGCAAAAGATTGGGCGAAGGCCGCAGACACAATTGTGCGGTGCTGCCCTAAAATTACTGCTACATCCTCCTGCCGGAGGTCTCTGTCCTCCCGCAAGTCTCTTAAGCGTTGAAAAAGCATATCGCCCACCGCATTTCGTACCAAAATACATCCAAACAGACGTAACCAAAACGAAGAATTTTATCAGGAGAAAGCGGAGCGCCTACGGTGCTCCGCTTTTCACAGCGCTCTTTGCAGGTACACCATGTCCACCAGCTGCACGCCGCCCTCGTAGATGGGGTGGTCGTAGTGGTCGGTGAAAAAGCACTTGACCAGATGGTGCCTGCGAAAGCCGCAGGCTTCATAAAACGGGATGGTGGACGGGCTGTCTCCGGTGCCCACCTGCAGCACCGTATACTGTTCCCGGTAAGTTCGGACGAGGAAGGCCACCAACGCTTTTCCGTATCCTCTCCCCTGGCAGTCCGGTACCACGGCGATGTTTTTCAGTTCCAAAACGCCTCCACCCTCGTCGGTGACCACGCATTCTGCCTTGACCCCATCGTCCTCCAGCACATACATGGTTCCCCGCTCCAGATAGCGGTCTACCATATTCTCCTGCTCATCCGCCAGCAGCAGCAAATCCAGATATCTCTTTTTATCCGTCTCCACTTTTTTGATTTCCATGGGGTGATCCATCCTCCGCCTGTCGGTCTTGCTGGGGCTTATCATATCATACGATTTACGTCTCTGCAATTCTCCGAGAAACATGACAGACAGTTGTCGCGTTCCTATGCTATAATAGATACAAAACCGGGAAAGGCGGTGCGTCCCATGAAGATGGATCGGCTCATTGGCATCCTGTCCATCCTGCTCCAGCGGGAGAAGGTCACTGCCCCGGAGCTGGCGGCGCAGTTCGAGGTGTCCCGCCGGACCATCCAGCGAGACATCGAGTCCCTGTGCCGGGCCGGCATCCCCATCGCCACTGCCCAGGGAGCGGGCGGCGGCATCTCCATCATGGAGGGCTACCGGGTGGACCGGACGGTACTCACCGCCCCGGAGATGCAGGCCATCCTGGCGGGACTCAGGAGTCTGGACAGCGTCAGCGGCACCCGGCGCTACGCCCAGCTGATGGAAAAGCTCTCCGCCGGGACAGGCGGACTGGTCCCCGGCGGCTCTAACCTGCTCATTGACCTCTCTTCCTGGTACAAGACCAGCTTGCCGCCGAAAATTGAGCTGATTCAGCAGGCCATGGAGCAGCACCGCACCATCTGCTTTTCCTATTTCTCTCCCAAGGGAGAATCGGTGCGCACTGTCGAGCCCTATTACCTGGTGTTCCACTGGTCCACCTGGTATGTGTGGGGCTGGTGCCGGATGCGGGAGGATTTCCGTCTATTTAAACTCAACCGCATGACAGAACTCACCGCCGGTGACGGCTTTGCGCCCCGGCCCGCTCCCCTGCCCGACCTGGAGCCGGAACGGGTTTTTCCAGCCAAGTATCACGTCACCGTCCTCTTTGACCCCGTCTGCCGCTGGCGGCTGGTGGAGGAGTACGGCGCGGACCGCTTCACCGTGGAGCCGGACGGGCGGCTGCGCTTTACCGGCGGCTTTCCCGATGCCGACAGCGTTCTCAGCTGGATTCTGACCTTCGGAGACCAGGCGGAGCTGCTGGAGCCGGAGGAGCTGCGGGAACAGCTGGGTGTTTTGACCCAAACGCTGGCCAACCGTTACAGGAGGGATTGATATGGCCTCTCATCAGGACTTTGTGGACTATGTGGCCGAGCAGCTCCGGGAAGCCGGAACCATCCGCAGCCGGAAGATGTTCGGCGAGTACGGCCTCTACTGCGACGGAGTATTCTTCGCCGTCATCTGTGACGATCAGTTTTATATCAAAATCACTCCAGCGGGCGAAGCGGCGTTCCCCCATTTATCCAAGGCCCCGCCCTATGAGGGAGCCAACGACTACATTTGGGTGGAGGATGTGGACGACCGGGACACCATGACCGCTCTCACCCGCATCACCTGTCTGGCCCTTCAGTCCCAGCCCCAAAAACGGAGGAAATGACCATGGCCTTTGATTACAAGAAAGAGTACAAGGAGTTCTATCTGCCGGCCAAAACACCGGGTATCGTCACAGTGCCCGCCATAAACTTCCTGGCGGTACGAGGCCAGGGCGACCCCAACGAGGAAAACGGCGCTTACAAACAGGCGCTGGAATTGCTCTACGCCGTGGCCTTCACCATCAAAATGAGCAAGCTGGGCAGACACCAGCTGGAGGGCTACTTTGACTATGTGGTACCGCCGCTGGAGGGGCTTTGGTGGCAGGATGGCATCCACGGGGTGGACTACGCCCGCAAGGCGGATTTCCGGTGGATCTCCCTCATCCGTCTGCCGGAGTTCGTGACGAAAGAAGTCTTCGCCTGGGCCGTTCGGGAGGCAGCGGAAAAGAAGCAGCGGGACTTCTCCACGGTGGAGTTCTTCCCCTGGGAGGAGGGTCTGTGCGTCCAGTGTATGCACATCGGTCCCTACGACGACGAGCCTTCCACCGTGGCCGCCATGGAGGCATACGCCAAGGGACAGGGCTATGCGCTGGATTTCAGCCAGGGCCGGTTCCACCACGAGATCTATTTGAGCGATGTACGCCGGTGCAAACCGGAAAGGCTGAAAACCGTCATCCGGCAGCCCATCAAGCAGCGAGAAGAGGCGTGAAACTATGGCAGTATCCAAAGTAACCGTCTACTTTCCCTGTCCCGTGGAGCGGGTGTGGCAAACCGTGACCAATCTCACGAATACCGCCTGGCGCAGCGACTTGGCCCGGGTGGAAGTCCTGGACGAAGCCCATTTTGTGGAACACACCAAAACCGGCTATGCCACCCATTTTTCCGTCACGACCTGCAAGCCGCTCCGCCGCTGGGCCTTCACCATGGAAAACGACAATCTATCCGGCTCCTGGGAGGGCATCTTCGAGACGGCGGAGGACGGCGTCCGGCTAACTTGTACCGAAACTGTCCATCCTAAGCGATGGTGGATGCGGCCCTTTGTACCCGGCTATCTCAAGCGGCAGCAGAAGCTATATCTGGACGATTTACGGAGAGAACTGCTGCCATAGGAGCTGTTACTTTGCGTTGCTTGCGGCAACGGGCCATTCTCCCTACAATGGGGGCGAAAGGAGTGAGCCATATGCTCAGCGAAAACATCAAAGCCCTTCGGAAATCCAAGGGTCTTTCCCAGCAAGACCTGGCGGTCAAACTGAATGTGGTGCGGCAGACCGTCTCCAAATGGGAGCAAGGACTGTCCGTCCCGGATGCTGATCTGCTGATCGCCCTGTCGGAGGCGCTGGAGACGCCCGTCAGCACGCTGCTGGGAGAGACGGTGACGGAAACGGACGCGGACGCGGTCAAAGCCCTCTCGGAAAAGCTGGAGACCATCAACTTGCAGCTGGCCCGGAGAAAGGCCATGCGGCGCGCAGCCCTCCACTGGCTGTTCCTCGCGGCGTGCGTCGGTATCCTGGCCGTGGCCGCAGCTTTGACCCTGGTGAGCAGCCCCTACCTGGGCTGGGATTACAGCGCCCCGGAAACCGCCGTCATGGGCGTAGTCATCCACGCCTTTGAATGGGGCTTTGTCCGTCTGGCACCCTTCGTCCTGATCGCAGCATTGGTCGGCGCTTTCCTGACGCGGAAAAAAGTTAGAACTCTCTGACAATTTAATTGCGCCCAGGCTGAGTTGCGGACGCAGCGGCTGAAATCAGCACAAACGCAAAGCCGTGTCGTTCTCTTTTCCCCTCCCATCGTTTATGATCTCATTGTCAGCTGAACCTGAATAATTTGATGGAGGAGACACCAGTATGAACACGGATAAGATTTTTGCGGAAGCCATTGCCAATGAATATGCCCCCAAGGACACCTCCAAAGTAGTTGCCCTGCGGAAGCTGGACCGGAAGGCCAAGAACCCGGCGAATATCTTCGCCTACTCCTTCGGCGTCTGCATGACCCTGGTGCTGGGCGTGGGGATGTGCCTTTCCATGGGCGTGATCGGAGACGGCAGCCTGCTGATGACGGGCGGTGGGATTCTCCTGGGTGTTCTGGGCCTGGTGGGCGTGGGCGTGAACTACCCCATCTACAAAAAGCTCCTGCAATCCGGCAAGGAGAAGTACGCCTTTGAGATCATCCAACTGGCTCGGGAGATCAGCGAAACGGCGGAATAAATAGAAAGGAGGGCGGCAGATGAACAAATCCGAGAGTAAATACTTCAATACCGCCCTGCGGATCGACGAGGCCCTCATCGCCCTGCTGGAGGAGAAGGACCTGGAATACATTACAGTGAAGGAGATCTGTCAGCGGGCCGGGGTCAACCGCTCCACCTTCTATCTGCACTATGAGACCGTCGCCGACCTGGTGAATGAGGCGGCGGAGATGGTCAACCAGCGATTTCTCTCCTATTTTCCCCAGCAAAAAGAGGCGATTTTGCAGGGCATGGACAGCCGGGAGCCGGAGGACTTGATCCTGGTCACGCGGGAATACCTTCTCCCCTATCTCCGCTTCATCCGGGACAACAAAAAGGTCTACCGGGCGGCGTTTCGCAATCCGGGCGGTATGCGGGTCGACACCCGGTACGTGGAACTGAAGCAGCACATCCTCCATCCCATTCTGGAGCGCTTTGAGATTCCGGCCGCCCACCAGCCCTACTACATCGCCTTCTATGTGGAGGGCATCATGGCCATCGTCAAGGAATGGCTGCGAAAGGATTGCGCCGACGAGGTGGAGACCGTGGCCCACATCATCGAGGCCTGTGTGCGTCCGAAAGGCGGTGGCTATGCGGTATAACGGCTTGGCCGGACAGCTTCTCCGGGCCTGGCGGGAGGACTACACCCGCCAGACCCTGATCAGCGCCGGGCTGTCCCTGGGCTGTACAGTGGTCTTTGCCCTGTACCATGGATATCTCTACCTCCGTTACGGCTCCGGCTGGCACGGGGGAATCGGCGTATTTTATCTGCTGCTCACAGCCATTCGCGGCAGCATCCTCCTGGCAGAGAAACGAAACGCGGCCCGGCCGGAGGCACTGCGGGACGCCGCCCGGCGCAGGACCTTTCTTATCTGCGCCATTTTGCTGCTTCTGCTGGACCTGGCCCTGATACTGCCCATTGCGATGATGGCGGTGCTGGACAAGCCCGTCACCATGGGGCTGATCCCAGCCATCGCCATGGCGACCTATACCACCTGGAAGATCACCATGGCCTCCATCCATGTGGGCCGGCAGCGGCGCAGGTCCGGCGGAAATATGCTCGTTGCGGAACTGCGGACGGTCAATTTCATTGACGCCCTGGTGGCCATCCTGACGCTGCAAAATACCCTCATCATGGTCAATCGGTCAGAAACCGGCGAGAACAGTATGCTTCCGGTGTCCGCCGCCTCCAGCGCCGTGATCTACGGGGTGATCGTAGCCGTCACCATTCGGATGCTGCGCAAGGGCCTGCGGCAAAAATAGATCCTCCGATCCTGTTCCCCCTTGGGGCAGAACACGGGCGCAGAGGAGCTTGCTTTTTGTTTGTTGCAGGACGGATTGATATCCCGGGCGTAAACGCGGGACAAGACGTGCATCGCCGCCGCTTGCGGCAATCCTTTGCGATGGTGTACCTTTTATGGAAGAAGCCGCAGCAGTTGACCTGCCGCCTCTTTGACCGCGGCGACTATTTTCTCCCCATCGGAGAGATCTGTTTCCACCGGCAGCCGCACGATAAAGTCGGTCTGATCGGGGTTCGCGGTGAGCTCCATGGGCGGCGGGCATACTTTCCAACACGCAGCCCAGCGGCACTGGGCCGCCCGATTGACACCGGAGAGCCACACCTCCAGCCGAAAGCGCTTGTGGTCAAAAGCCACCACCAGCTTTAGGCTTTTTTCTTTCAAACCGGGGTTGATAAAGGAAAAGTAGGCGTAGTCCATGGCGTTTTCTGTCACGCTGTTCTGAAACCGAAAGTCGGGCAGCTGCCGTTCCAGTTCGTTCCTCAGAAAGCGGAACAGGCGAATAAATTCCTGATAGGCCTTCTGCAGGTCAGTGGTCTGCAAAAGGGTGCGGTATGTCTCCAAAAGAGCTGGGTCGAATTTCATCGGGTTTCCGCCTTCCTTACTGTATCTTTGCCTTTGTGTGTCCCACATCCAGCAGCAGCGGGAGATTCCTCGCAGCGTCTTCCGGCGTTTTGGGCAGGTGATTTACGTCCGTCGTCCTCACGACTCTGTCTCATAGGGCCAGGTGTTGATGCCGCCAAATTCGTAGAGATTGGTATAGCCCAGCTCTGCCAGCGCGGAAGCTGCGGTTTTGCTGCGGTTCCCGCTGCGGCAGTAGACCAGGACGGTGGAATCCTTCGCCGGGATTGCCGCGGCGGCGGTAGCCTCGTCAATCGTGCCGACCGGCAGCAGGACGGCGCCGGGGATGTGCCCGCTGTCGTATTCGCTCTGCTCCCGCACATCCAGAATGATGACATCCTGGGTGTCCATCATCTCTTTGGCCTTCTCCTGCGTAATCTGCCGGTAGGCGCCGTCCGCGGTGTTTCCACCGCATCCGGTCAAAAGCGCGAGGAAAACCAATAGCGGTAAAATTCGTTTCATTTCAGTTCCTCCAAAAGTCCGGCAGCAAAGGCTTTATGTCCTTGCTCCGTGAAGTGTACGCCGTCATAGGCCAGGGGAATTTTCCACTTTGCGGCGTCGGCAAAGCGAATCCGCAGCTGCTCCGCCAGGGTCTGGCAGAGCCGGGCAAAGGTATGGGTGTCGTCAATCAGCTGCCGGCTGGGCACCCATGCGCCCAGGGCCACAGGCGGCGGCGCGATCAGCAGGATATTACCTCGGTCCAGAGAGATGCCGGAGAGAAACCGCTCCAGACGCACAGCAGCCTGCGCCGGGCTTCGGCCCTGGAGCAGATCATTGGTGCCCAGCATGACGATCAGCAAATCGGTGTCAGCCGGAAAGGCAGGGGCTGTACTGGGGATTTCCCGGCCGTTCTGCCCCATGTTATGGACCGTCCAGCCGGTTTCCGCGGCCAGGATGTCCACCCACCTGCTGTCCGCGTCGTAGCGCCCACCGAAATAGCCTCTGGGGTCATAGCCGTAGGTATTGGAGTCGCCGAAGCAGATCATTTTCATCTCGTGTTTCCTCAACTCTCTGCATGTCGTGTTCTATCTGCCGTTGGAAACCGCTTCCAGCAGCGCCTCTTCTATGCGCCCCTTCTCTCCGCTGTCGATGGTCCGAAGCCGGAGCAGCGGAATGCCGCACTGTTCCAAAATCCGGTTTTTCTTTTCGTCTCTGCCCGCCTGGACGCTTCCATCGGCATGGAAGGCGAACCCGTCCACCTCAATTGCCAGCAGAGGCGATTTGTCCATCCGACGAAACAGGAGAAAATCCACATGGGTCAGTGGATTGCGGGCAAATGCAGCTTCCTCCTCTGTGAGCCGGGAGTAGTCTCTGACCAGATTGACCAGGGACACATGGGCCGCACAGTCCACAAAAGAAAACGCTGCTTCCTGGAGTATTTCCTGAATCACGGCATAGGCGAGATTTTCCGAGTCGTATTCTGATACTCTCTTATGTTTTAAAAGAAACGCCCGCCGCTGCGCGGCATATCCCTGATAGAGCAGGTCAAAAACGGAGTAGACCGCGCTTTCGATCACCGCGCAGTTATTGTACTCAATATAGCGGGCCAAATCGCCGTAGTTGGTCCTGTCATTCTGTGGGTTTTGAGATGTAATGACGGTCAGGGACTTGACCGCCCGGGATACCGCCACATTCAGCATCCGGGGATCATCCACAAAGTCCGTAATGACATTGTCCACGGAGGTCAAAACGATGGCGTCCTTCTCCCGGCCTTGGAACTTATGGACAGTCGCCACTTCCAGGTTCTTGCCCAGCTGTGCTTGCATGGTCGCCACCTGGTCCCGGTACGGCGTGATGATGCCGATGCTCTCATACCCCTGCCGCTCCAGGCTGGGAAGCACCTCCTGCCGAATCACATCGATCTGTCTCTGGTTCAAGTGACCGCGGGCGTGGTTGCCAGGTGCCGTCCGGTACATCGTCAGGACATCCGGCTCTGCATGGTCCTGCGTCATAACGATGAGCTTCCCACCGTAGAATTTCTGGTTGCAGAACTGGATGATCTTGGGATGGCAGCGATAGTGTTCCCGCAGGAGAACCGTGGGAGCCTCCGGCCATGCGGCGATGGCGGAGGAGAGCAGACTGTGGGCAGAGAAATGGTAGGTCTCCGGGAGAAAATAGCGTCTCCAGATTTCCTCGCTTTTCTGGGTGTTCCGGCTGTCCAGCACATTGGGAAGCTGCTGGAGGTCCCCCACGATGACGATATTTCTGGCACTGGCAAAGGCCAGCACGCCGGTGGCCAAATCCACCTGGGATGCCTCATCCACAATCAGGTAATCATAAATATGCTCAAAGCTCAAGGTGCCCTTGATGGAGTAGGTCGTACTTAGGATCACCGGATATTCCCGATTAAATTCCTGGGACTTTGCCCGGAAATCCCGCATCTCAAAGTGCTGGCGGGGTTCTTGCCACGGGAACGCTTCGCTCAGCTCCGCCCGGAACAACCGCAGAGACTTTTCCGTCAGCTCCGCCATCTTTTCATCAAAGGCATACTGCTCCAGCTTCTTCTCCAGTTGTGCCCGCTCCTCCGTCAGCTCCTGCCGGCGCACCACGTAAAATTGCCGCTGGAGGTACGGGATTACCAGTTCCGGCGTCTGGAGAAACACTTTCAGCGCACTGCGATTGAACCGAAACAGAATGGATATCTTTTGGAGCAGACCCAATTTACTCTCCTGCTGGGTATGCTGCTCATATTCCAGCCAGAGTGACAAAATCTTTTGAGAGGATAGGCCTTTCACAGCATCCCTCGGCGCCTGGGTGTAGGTGCTGTAGTACGCGCCGAAATAGTGCTGCTCCGGCGTCAGCTGGAGGAGTTCCTGCGCAATGGCCGCAATGCGGTTTTTCGCGTCGAGCATAGCACTGAGCTCTTGGGAGAGAGCAGTCACCTCCTGGTCCAGCTGCGACTTCGCCTCCGCCTCCAGCGCCCAAGCTGACATATCTGGATATTGGCAGGTCTGTGCCTCCAGAAAATGCTCCTTATTGGCGCGGCTTCCCAGGAACGCAGTCAGAAAAGAGAGGCCCTTTTTCTCCAGCTTTTCCGCCACATTCAAAGTGGCGGAGTTGTTGTTGGAGACGACGGCCACGGTCTGGCCGTTTCGAACCGCGTTGGCGATGATATTCAAAATGGTCTGTGTCTTTCCGGTGCCGGGAGGGCCCTGGATGATACTGACCTGGGAGGAAAGGGCGTTCTCCACCGCCGTTTTCTGGCTCTGGTTGAGGCCAAAGGGGTAAATGACTGCCTCCGGAAGGGCCCGCTCCGCGGGCTTCTTGGAGGGGTTCAAGTAGCAGGACAGGACGGTTGCGTCGCTGACGCTTTTAACCCGCTCATACTGGGCGCTGAGGATATTGATGCCGCCTTCGGCCACCAGACTGACCGCCGCTGCCGTTTCTTTGAAGTATGCAAAAACGCCCGCCTGCCTCCAATCCGTCAGGCAGTTTTCCCGGAGTTCCACTTGGTCTTTGAAATATGTTAGGGCCTTTTTCCCTGTTCGGAGGAAACGGTAACAGCAGCCAAAATCCAGGATCTCATCGACCAGCGAAATTGGATTTCCGTCCACGGTGATGATGAGCCCCGATGGATCGATCTGCCCTTGTACTTTTAAAACCTGTATTTTTTCGGCATGGTAGCGATAGCATTTCGGGGAATTGGCATAGACCACCTCGCACAGATCGTCCTGAAAACGGTAGCTGGCGACGGAGTCAGTCTTATCCTGCCCATTGATCAAGAGCAAATATTTTTGGCCGTCCATCGCAAATCACCTTCCGTCTTCCTGGCGCTCAAAGCACTTCCCTCGAAAGATAGTCATGTTTGAGAAGATTGTACAGCGAAAAAAGGCAGGAAGCAAGGGTCAGTTTCGTCAATTTCTTCCAATTGTTTCAAACCCGTATTCCGGATGGTGTAGAGCGGGTGGTTGACGATCTATGTCTAAAAGTAAGCGTAAGGCAAAAGAAACAGCCGGACGGCTCGTTTTGAGCTGTCCGGCCTTTTGGGGCATTATTTGGCACCAGGCGTTTCCGGTATCTTGCAATTCTTTTTCCCCGACTTTTTATGCACTGTTCGCAGCAGCTTCGCATTGGATATGGAAATCGTGAGCCACACCAGAAGGACCGTTCCGACGATGCTCCAGGCAAACTGGCCCGGGTCCATCTGAACCGGCAGAAGTCCCGAAAGCGCAGCCAGCAAGAGAGAAACCAAGCTGGTGCTGCCCGCGGCCAGCGCGGACAGCAGCAGGCTTTCCCAGAGCAGCATCTGCTGGATCTGACGGCGGTGATACCCCAGCGCCATCATCAGCCCCATCTCGCCGGCGCGCATCCGCGCCATTTTCATCAGCAGCATGGCGCAGATGGAAAGCGCAATCGCCACGATGAATAAGGACACAACGACAAACAGCGTTGCAGCTGCGCAAGGGTTTCTTGCAGCGTCTTCACTTGTTTCGCGGCTGTGACCGGGACAATTCCCTGCTCCGCCAGCTGCGCCTCCACATCCAGGACATCGTCAAAGCCCTGGACCTGATAGGCCACCGACACCGGGGCATCCTTCTTTGGCAACGCGGCATAGAGCTCCTGTTCCGTGCCCGCATCGAGATAGTAGTCGTCAAAGCTGCCGCTGTAGATGCCGCAGATTTTCAGCTGCTTGGAAAAATCACCGCAGGTGAATGTCACCTCTTGTCCAATCAAGGTGCGGATATCCGGCGCGAACTGCTTGGCAAGGGACGGCGTGATAGCGATTTCTCCCGCCCTGGGCATGACGCCGATGTTCATGGATTCGGCGGAAATGCTGCCGAACTGCTTGGACGGGACGGAAATATCCTGGCCGTTCCATGAAACGGTACACCCCGGAACGGGATACTGCGCATAGCACTGCTGAATCTGCGGCGACTCATCCAGCATCGTAAGGAGCTGTTCCGATGGTTTTCCTTCCTCCAGCGGGATTTGTCCCCAGGAAAAGGCGGTGTTCTTTTCCTCAAAGCCGCGGATTTTTTCATCCAGGATATTCTGCGAAGAAAATGACAGGAGTACCGCGCATACCGCAACCGTGATGGCAAGAGAGATCCCGGCAAAGCGCCTGCACTGGACACGGAAATTGTGCAAGGCACGCTTCCCCATGGAAACGGGCACATCGGGCGGGGCGTCCTGCTCCGCACGATATGCGGCAGGCGCCGCTTCCTGCTCCTGCAGCACGCTGCATCTTCCGTTCTCAATGGAAATGATCCCGTCGGCATACGCGCAGATTTTCGGGTCGTGGGTAATCACAAGGACAGGCCGCTCCCGGGAGATTTCCTGGAGAATGTGCATGATCTCATCTGCGGTCTCGCGGTCCAGGGCCCCGGTCGGTTCATCCGCCAGAATCAGCCGGGGATTGCCGGCCAGCGCCCGCGCAATGGCCACCCGCTGCTTCTGGCCGCCGGACAGCGTGCGGACTTTTTGATCGGCCAGATTTTCAATCTTCAGCTTCCGCAGGAGCGTCGCAAGGCGCATTTCGCCGTCGCTTTGCTGGAGATACGCGGGAACCAAAATGTTCTCACGGACGGTCAGTTCGTCGATCAGGTGAAAGCCCTGGGCAATAAAGCCGAGTTCCGTGGCGTAAAGCTGCGCACGTTCCGAATCGGTCAGCTTTTTCAGATTTCTTCCGCGGTAAAATGCCTCGCCCTCATACTGCGTATGGCCTGCTGTTAAATCTGTATAAAGACGGGAAGCATTGTTTCCCGTCCGGCAAAGGCCGCCGTTCCAGCCAGTCTACACCGATTTTTTTATGATAGCACAACGCGCTGAGAAAGTACAATCTTGCGCGGAGCTTCAGAAGCAGGAACATTGCACAAGGACTTTGAACGCCAGCCCCCAATTGATTGACTGTACATTCTATTCATTCTATAATAAACGAAACAGTCAACAGCATCTGTGAAAAGGCGTATCTCTATCGGCGCTTGGCCGCACAAACCCATACGCAGGCCGCAAACGAAGGAGGCATCTTCCATGTCAGAAAAGCCATACGTCCCGCTCAACTGCTTCTTCAAGGGCAGCTACAATCCCACTTACGAAGCTGAAATCCGGATTTGCAAGGACAAATGCCATCGGTACAATCAGCTCAGCCCAAACGATTCGGAGCAGCAGCAGGAAATCCTCCGAAATCTGCTGGGGAAAATGGGGGACGGCGTCATCTTTGTCCCGCCGTTCTGGTGCGACTTCGGCTACCACATCCAGGTGGGCAACCATTTTTACGCCAATCACAATCTGGTCATCCAGGACGGCGCCAGCGTCACCTTCGGCGATGATGTCTTTATCGCGCCCAACTGCGTTCTCACCACCGCGGAACACGCCATCGACCCGACGCTGCGCAGAGACGGCGTTGAAATCGCCAAGCCGATCCACATCGGCAATAACGTGTGGCTCGGCGCCAACGTGACGGTGCTGGCCGGCGTCACCATTGGAGACGATTCAGTCATCGGCGCTGGCAGCGTGGTCACAAAGGACATCCCGCCGCACGTGGTGGCGGTAGGCACCCCCTGTCGGGTGCTGCGGGAGATCTCCGCGTCAGATCGCTCCGCCTACCCCTTCTACCAGGGCTCATATAATCTTTGATCCAATTGGAGCGGCAAAACATACCTGCGGCCGTTTCGGCGCGTGAAGACGCGGATTTAATCCGCGCCATTTGTACTACCTCTTTCGGAAAAACCGCCTATACGGGCGGTTTTTCCGTGTTGATCGCGCCATGACGCCGCATTTGCGAACGGTGGTTGTACTTTGGCATGCAACCGCTTATAATGGAGGAAGCGACAGGACAACGCCAAGGAGGCGCATCACAGATGACATTCACCCCCATTGACCGGGAACACTGGGCCCGGAAGGAATATTTCGACCACTACTTCTCGCAGGTTCCCTGCACCTACAGCGCTGTGTTCCAGCTGGACATCACCCGCATCCGCCAGCAGAAGCAGAAGCTGTACCCCACCATGCTCTATCACATCGCCGGAGAGGTCAACTGCCGGGATGCGTTCCGCACGGCCTGCAACCGCGCGGGACAGCTGGGCATCTATGACCGGATGCACCCCTGTTACACCGTCTTTCGCCCGGAGAGTGAGACCTTCTCCAACCTCTGGACGGAGTACGACCCCGATTACGAGACTTTCTGCGCCGCCTACCAGCGGGACATGGCCGAATACGGCAATAACCCCGGCCTGGAGGGCAAGCCGGGCACGCCCGAGAACACCTTTCCGGTGTCCATGATCCCCTGGGCCAGCTTTTAGGGGTTTAACCTGAATTTGCAGAACGGCTACGACTTCCTGCTGCCTATTTTCACCATGGGCAAGTTCTACGAATCGGACGGCAAAACGCTGCTGCCGCTGGCCGTACAGGTACACCACGCAGTGTGCGACGGCTTCCATCTGTGCAGCTTCGTCAACAGCTTACAGGCGCGGCTGGACGGAACCGCTTCGCTCTGATCCCGCAGCCGTGCTGCGCCGGAGGGTAGCCGCCAGTTTTACGAGCAAAATATATAGAAACACCAGGCCGGGAGGGTACTCCCGGCCTGGTGTCAGACTGTCAAAAAAGCTACGCTTTTTTGACAAAGGGGACTGCACTCCAAAAGGTTCTCGGTTTTCTTCGAAAAGCTGTCGAACCTTTTGGGGTGTAAAGTGCGATTTCCGATGCACATGTCCCCGGAAATCGCGATTTTAATTTAATTTCGCCGCTGCGGCGGCGAAACTCTGCGAGGCTTGTTTCCCGCTTCCGGAGGTTCTTCGACACGCTGACCAGGTCGGGAGGGTACTCCCGGCCTGGTGTTTCCGCAGATGGATCGCCGAAATGCCTGCTCCGTCGCATCACGCGGCCAGATTAAATATAGGTGAAAAGCATAACTAGTTATACTGCATAGGTATTTGTTATTTCATATCCCCCGTGGTACAATGGTTCCAGGATTTTGAGGAATTGGGGGTATTCCATGGATTTGACTGAATTTCTGGCCCAAATGGACAGCGGTGCGCCAGTGCAGGGCGGAAGCGAAGCCCACCTGTTCATGCATGGACTCAGCCAGGAGGCACTGCGCCTCACCGCGGAGATCAACGGCAGCTACCACGAGCCCGAGGTGCTGCGCACACTGTTCTCCCAGCTGATTGGCCGTCCGGTGGACGAGTCCTTCGCGCTCTTCCCGCCCTTCTATACCGACTGCGGGAAGAACATCCACATCGGCAAGCGCGTGTTCATCAACATGGGCTGCAAATTTCAGGACCAGGGCGGGATTTTTGTTGGAGACGGCACGCTCATCGGCCACAATGTGGTATTGGCCACGCTGAACCACGCCAGAGCGCCCCAAGACCGCGCCAGCATGGTTCCGGCGCCCATCCGTATCGGTCAAAACGTCTGGATCGGCGCCAACGTCACCGTGCTGCCCGGCGTGACCATCGGCGACGGCGCCATTGTGGCGGCCGGCGCTGTTGTGACGAAAGACGTCCCTGCAAACACCATCGTGGGCGGCGTGCCCGCCCGCGTCCTGCGAACCATTGACGAGGAGGAACAGCCATGCACAAAAAAGTGTTAATCATCTCCACCAGTCCCCGCCGGGGCGGCAATTCCGATTCCCTGGCGGACGCCTTTGCCCAGGGCGCCCGGGAGGCCGGGCACACGGTGGAGCAAATTTCTCTCTCCGACAAGACCATCGGCTTCTGCAAGGGGTGCCTGGTCTGCCAGAAGACCCAGCGCTGCGTGATTCGCGACGACGCGGACAGCATCGCCCAGAATATGCTGACGGCGGATGTGCTGGTGTTTTCCACGCCGATTTACTACTACGGGATGTGCGGCCAGATGAAAACCATGCTGGACCGGTCCAACCCACTGTATGCCGCGGATTACCGCTTCCGGGACGTCTATCTGCTGGCCGCCGCGGCGGAGGAGGACGAACAAACGGTGGACGGCGCAGTGAACGGCCTGCAGGGCTGGATCGACTGCTTTGAAAAGGCCCGCCTGGCGGGAACGGTCTTCGCCGGCGGCGTGACCGCCGTGGGGGATATTGAGAATCACCCCGCTTTGCAGCGCGCCCACCAGCTGGGAAACGCGGTTTGAGCGCGGACGCGGCAGACTTCCAACGCTTTTCCCCATCTGTCAGCGTCGCGTCTTCTCAAAGGAGGAATATCACGGTGAAATGGCTTTTCATTCTCCTCGCCGCTTTGCTTTTCTCCGGATGCAGCAGTCAGCTGCCAGGGGACGCCGCGGAGCGCCCCCAGGATGCGGCGGAGCCGGAAGTTATTCTATCGGAAGAGGGCGGCGAAAACGCCTCCGCGGCGCATTCTCCCGCGTCGGAGCCGGCAGAGGACGCGGCGCCCCAGCAGCCGGAGAAACCCCAGTCGGACACAGACGCGCCGGACACGCCAGCGCAGCCGGAGGAGCCGGAAGCCCCAGAACCCACGCAGGAGGAACCAACTTTGACCATTACCTTTGGAGACCATGTGCTGTCGGCAACCTTTGCCGACAACAGCTCTGCCGCGGAATTCCAGGCGCTGCTGGCCCAGGGGCCGCTGACCATTGAAATGGAAGACTACGGCGGCTTTGAGAAAGTGGGGCCGCTGGGCACCTCCCTGACGCGGAATGATGCCCAGATCACCACGGAGCCCGGCGATATCATTCTCTATCAGGGAAACCAGATCACCGTTTATTACGGCACCAACACCTGGAGCTTCACCCGCCTTGCCAGGATCGACGATCCCACCGACTTGCAGGAAAAGCTGGGCGACGGGACGGTTTCCATCACATTTTCTCTCGATTAGGAGGTTTTTACTATGGCAGTAAAGCAGACAGCCGGGCGGGATGCCCTGGGCGAATTCGCGCCAAAGTTTGCCCAGCTCAACGACGATGTGCTGTTCGGAGAGGTCTGGAGCCGCGAGGGGCAGCTGTCCCTGCGGGACCGGTCTCTGGTGACGGTGGTGGCGCTGATGGCCCAGGGGCTGGTGGACAGCTCCTTCCAGTACCACCTGACCACCGCCCGGCAAAACGGCATCACCCGGCAGGAGATCGCGGAAATCCTGACCCACGCGGCCTTTTACGCCGGCTGGCCCAAGGCCTGGGCCGCCTTCCGCATGGCCAAGGAGGTCTGGGCCGACGACACGGACTCGGACGGCAAGGCGCAGCACCAGCGGGAGATGGTATTCCCCATCGGCGCTCCCAACGACGGCTTCGCCCAATATTTCGTGGGGCAGAGCTACCTCCAGCCCCTCTCCACCAGCCAGGTGGGCGTGTACAACGTCACCTTTGAGCCTGGCTGCCGGAACAACTGGCACATCCACCACGCCAGCCAGGGCGGCGGACAGATTCTGCTCTGCGTGGCCGGCAGAGGCTGGTACCAGGAATGGGGCCAGGCGGCCCGGGAACTCCATCCCGGCGACGTGGTCAACATCCCCGCCGGGGTGAAGCACTGGCACGGCGCAGCGGCGGACAGCTGGTTCTCCCATCTGGCCGTGGAGGTGCCCGGCGAAGGCTGCTCCAACGAATGGCTGGAGTCCGTCTCAGACGCGGCATACGGCCAGCTGAAATAATGCGATTAAAAGCCTCCCCTGACGTCCTGCGGCGTCAGGGGAGGCGTTGCGTTGTTGCAGATTTTTCGTAGGGGCCGATGCCTTCATCGGCCCGTGCCGCTTTAGCGGCCTCTCGTGGAGGGTGCGATGGCTGCGGAAGGCCGTTTGTTCCGCAGCGCCCCTACGGCGGAAGCACACCCCGGTACGCTCGGCGGAGGCGCTCTGGCAGAGCGAGCTTGTTTGCCTCCGGCGGGGCACTTTTCACCGCGGAAAAGTGCCGAAAACGCGCCGGGGGCTGCGGCCCCCGGTCCCCCGTTGGGCCGCGCGGCGTGCATCCCCGGAAGAGGCATTGCCCAGGCCGTTACGCTCCACCGGGCTGTCCCGTTCCATACCACCCGCCCCTTCCCGGCTTCGCGCGGGCCAGTAGAATCGGGCAATCGTTACGGCTACTGTGGTTTTCACAAAGGCCGCATGGACTGCCCCGGAACAGGGGTGGATATGGCACACGGCAGCTTTTTACACATTCTCTCCATGTTCGCCGTAGGGGCGCGCATCGCGCGTCCGTGCCGCTTTAGCGGCCTCTCGTGGAGGGTATGGTGCTGCGGGTGGCCGTTTGTACCGCCGCGCCCCGTTGCCGCCGCAGGGGCGCATTGTATGCGCGCCCGAGGGCAGCTGCGCTTTGTATCAGGCACCCGGCAAACCGGAACCGTATCCGGGCGGCCATACAGGCCGCCCCTACGGCGCCACTATTCCCCATTTTCCCCCTTACACAGGGCGGCTTTAAGCCGCCCGCAAACTGTCAAAAAAGCTACGCTTTTTTGACAAAGGGGACTGCACCCCAAAAGGTTCTCGGTTTTCTTCGAAAAGCTGTCGAACCTTTTGGAGTGTAAAGTGCGATTTCCGATGCGCATGTCCCCGGAAATCGC
>DVHE01000014.1 GCA_018712245.1 Candidatus Avoscillospira avicola
AGCCCCTCGTGAGAGGGGCTAGCCAGTAAAAACACTGCGATTGGCGAATCTTTCGTACGCCTTAAGGCGTTGCTGGCACAAGACCCTTATAGGGTCTACTCAAGCCACCGGCTATGCCGGTGGTCTTGACTAACCGGTGACGGTGAAGGTGATGGCTTTGCCGGTTTCCACCAGCTTGCCGTTGAAGTAGATCTCCAGGGTATAGGAGCCTGCGGTTTCAGGCATCCGGGACAGCTCGCCGACGTACATATCGTTGGACCACATATCGCTCCAGACAGCTTCGCCGCTGTAGTGATCGACTACGTTGCCGTCGCTGTCGCGAACCACCAGGAGTGTGGTGACGGTGTCGTCACTGCTCTGGATGTTGCCCAGGGTCTCGCAGGCGAAGGCCAAAATCTCACCGGGGCCGAAGCTGGTACGGGTGGTGCCGAGATTGCGGTAGGTCCAGTCGTCGTTGGACGGGCGGAGCCAGGTGCTGACGTAGGCAGTGGTAAAGCCGTAGTCCTTGAAGCTCTCGGCCTGGGGCATGGTGTAGTCCAGCGTGGTCTCGCCAGCCACGGCCTTGCCGGTGGCCTCCTGAATCTCGATGGTGTAAGTGCTGTTGGGGATCAACCCATTCAAGGTGACAGTTGTCTCAGAGGCCTGCTCCACGGCATTGGTTTCCTGCCCCTTCACGCCGTAGACCACCAGCCACTGGGTGTCGTCCGAGCTGACTTCGCAGTTCCAGGAGACGGTCAGGCCGCCGGTTTCGTTGGGCGTGGCAGTCAAATCCGTGATGGTGAGATCATCGGGGGTGATCTCCGTGCTGACGGCCCGGGCCATGCTGTCGGAAGTGATGAGAATGGTATAGGTCTCGCCGGCCTTGAGGTTTTCCAGCGTAGCGGTGCTTTCCGTAACGGTTTGGGTGTCGGAATAGCCGTCCGTGCCGGTGATGTTCAAGGTCCAGCTCTCCGGCTTGTCACCGGTGAATTCCCAAGTGAGGGTGGCGGTGGAGCCGGGGATGAAAGCGCGGATATCGGTGATGGTGACGGAGGGGATGGTCTTGCCGGTGGCGGTAGTGGCGCCGGTCAGCTGCAAGTCATCGGGGTCCATCAGCGTCACGGTGTATTCCGTGTCGGGGTCCAGGCCGGTGAGGGTGACGGTGTGGCCGGTAAAGACCTTGGTCTCCGTCTCGCCGCCGGTGGGGCCGTAAGCCACGGTCCACTCCTCCGGTTCGCTGCCGTCTACCACAAAGGAAAGCTCAATCTCGCTGACGGTTTCACGGTTGACGGTGAAGCTCACAATGTTGGTGGTGGACTTGGTGGAGGTGATAAAGGAGGAGACACCGGCAATGGTCTCCCGCTCAAAGCCCTCCACAGAGATGGTGTACTGGGTGCCGGCGGCCAGATCGGAGAATACATTGGGTTCTCCGGTGTAGGGCTGCCGGGTGACATTGCCGTAGGCGTCGGTGCAGACAACCTCCAGCTTGTCCGGCGATTCCTGAGTGGTGATGGACACGGTGATGGAGTCCACCGTCCGCTCCAGTGCCTCGATGCTGTCGATGGTCAGGGTATCGGTGCGGATGAAGAAGAACCATACCGCTGCACCCGCCAGGCCCAGCACCACCAGCACAGCCAGAATGGTGGGGGCCCATTTGGCGAATTTTTTTCGTTTTCGGGGTTTTTCGCCGCTGCCCTCCAGCGGGACATCGTCCTCCGGCGGTTCTAGGGAGCGTCCGGCGTCGTAGTCCTGGTCAATGTCCCGGTGAACGGATTCGATCAGGGCGTTGAGCATTTCGTTGTCGGGCGTGAAGTTCTCCTTGAAGGTCTCGTCCATTTCCTCGGTATTGGCGAACTGTACCGGCTCCACCGCTTCCTCGGCAGCCTCCTGATCGACGGAGACGTCATCGGCAACAATGGGCGGGGTAATGGGGTCGTCTCCCACTTGGTTGCGCATCATGTAAGAGGAAATGGCCTCTTTCAGCTCCGCGGGTGTCTGGTAGCGGTCCTCGGGTTTGAAGGCACAGGCCTTGCCGATGATCTCCGCCATTTCATAGTCCGCGAACATGGGTGCCGGCAGCGCCTGTCCGGTGATCCGCAGCTTGTCTGCGGATTTGGCGGAGGTCTTTTCGTCCTCCAGCGGCGCGTGGTTGCCGTTGTAGATGCGGTAGAGGATCAAGCCTACGGCGTAGAGGTCAATGGTCTCATTGACGTTGGCCATCAGCTCAAACAGCTCCGGGGCAGAGAAGGGACTGAGCATCCCCTCGGGCATGGAGCAGTATTTGAGATCCTCGATCTTAGCCAATCCCATGTCACCCAGCATGAAGTGGCCCTGGGGGCTGAGATAGATGTTGCTGGGCTTGACGTCCCGGTGGATGAGACCGGCCTCCCGCAGGTCCGCCAGGGCGTTGCACAGATCCATCGCCAAGTTGACGGCACTGGTGTGGGTGATGTCCGTCTTGAGCAGGTACTGCTCCAGGGTGGTGCGGAATTCTGCCAACAGAAACACGTCGAAGCCGACGCCATCCTCCTTGGGGCGGATCTCATAGCTGCGGAAACAATCCAGATTGGGGCTGTTGGAGAGGGACTCCATCTGCTCCAGCTCTGCCTGGTAATCGGCCACCACCTGCTGGTAATAGGCTTGCGCCGCCTCCTGGTCCGACGCGGCGCCGGTGAAGATCAGAGCCTCCACCTGCTTCTGCGATTCGGGAACCGAGATATGCTTGAGAACGTAGAGCTGTTCGGACCGGGTGCTTTTTACGGAGTAGACGCTGGTGCCGCCCCGACGGCCCAGACACTCCTGCACCTCCATATTGGTCAGTAGCGCTGTATTGAGTTCAAATTCTGCCAAGCGTTTCGCCTCCTTCAACTCATACAGCTTTATTCTAGGCGATTTTGGTTAAAATTGCAATACAATTTTCCTTCGAAGGCCATTTGCTGGCAAATTTCATGCCGAAAAAATAAATCGAAAAAACTGGAACCGGATGCCATATTTAATTCGTCTTAATTACTATGGCGCCCAAAAGACTGTTTCCGACGGTCAGACGTTCTCCGGCCACAGCGAAGAGACGCCATCGGCGTGAGAAAGAAGTTGGAATCTGACGAAAGTTATGGTATGATGGGAACGGTAATTTCATTCAGGAGGTCCAGGCAATGAAACTCAAAACCTGTGAATATTGCGGCACGGAATATAGTAGTGAACTGCGTACGTGCCCACTCTGCGGAAAGGTGGGTGCCTCCGACCAGGGGCCCCAGGCGCCGCAGGCGCGGTCTGGGCGCAAAGGCGACAGCCGGGGGAAATCCCGCAAGGCGCCTCCGCCGGATCAAGACAAAATTCCCCGTTGGATGTGGGCTATGATTTGTGTGATCCTGGGTCTGGCTGTGCTGCTGGGTGCCGGCTACTTTGCCTATGTCATGGGCTTTTTCGGCAGCGGCTCCACTACGTCCCAGACGCAGATCAGCGACACTCAGACCACAGAGCCGGAGGATACCCAGACAGATATTACCCCGGAGACGGACGAGACCGAGGACAGCCAGCCCGAGGAAGACGACACCGCAGCTACCAGCGGCGTGCCCTGCACCTCGCTGACGCTGAGTCAGGATTCCATTACCCTGGATGAGGCGGGCGGCCATATCTTCCTGACGGCGGTGTCCCGTCCCGCCGACTGCACGGACAAGATTACCTACCAGAGCAGCGACGACTCCATCGTCACCATCAATGAAAACGGCATGATTACGGCGGTGGCGCCGGGTGAGGTGGAGATCATCGTCACCTGCGGCAGCATCACGGAGCGGTGCAGCGTTCTCTGTGACTTTGAAGCTGCCACGACGGAGCCGGACACGGACACCCCGGATGACAACGACAGCGATACCCAGCAGCCGGACGTCTCTGCCTCCGACGGGTCTGACGCGTCTCTCAGTTCCACTGACTTCACCCTCTTCCGTCCGGGCGAGAAGACCACACTGACGGTACACAATGCCCCCGCCGGTGCGACAATCACCTATGTCTCCTCGGACGCCAGCGTGGTTACCGTCACCAATACCGGTGAAGTGACTGCGGTGGGCAGCGGTACGGCCACCATCACCGTTACAGTGAATTCCACCAAGCTCACCTGCATCGCCCGCTGCAATCTGGGTGACAGCGCGGAGACCGGTGATACCGGCGACAGCGACGTGACTTACAGCCTCAGCCATACCGACGTCACGCTCTTCAGCAGCGGTGAATCCTTCCAGATCACGGTCAGCCCCACACCGGGCAGCGTGTCCTGGTCTACTTCCAACAGTGCGGTCTGCTCTGTGGACGGCAGCGGCAATGTCACCGCAGTCGGCTCCGGCACCGCCAATGTGACCGCCACCATCGGCGGCAAGACTTACACCTGCATCGTCCGCTGCGGCTTCTGACGCTGCACGCTTCGGGCGCTGTCAGAAGGAAACAGAAAAAATGGCGGTGGGCAGAAACAACTGCCCGCCGCCATAGCCGGGGAATTACTCCTTGCTGTTTTTTCGAAACAGCAGCGTGATGCACCAAAGGCCTGCCAGACCAACCAGTGCGTAGATGATCCGGCTCACAACGGCAGTCTGACCGCCGAAAATCCAGGCAACCAGGTCAAATTTTGCAAGACCCACCAGGCCCCAGTTGATTGCGCCGATGATAACCAGAATCAGAGATATGGTGTCCAATTTGATCCCTCCATTTCATTCGGGTTTTATCATTGTGCGCAATTTTAACCGCATTATACAAACATAAGATCATCGCGCCGATGAAATCCCAATCCATGGAAAGCTGGAACGAATATGAAATACATTTTAGTGATCGGAGACGGCATGGCGGATAATCCGCTGCCGGAACTGGACGGAAAAACGCCGCTGGAAGCCGCGGTCAAGCCTGTGATCGACGCCTTGGCCCAGGCGGGAACGCTGGGAAGCGTCCGCACGGTACCGGAACTCCTGCCGCCCGGCAGCGACACAGCCATTCTGTCCATTTTCGGCTGCGACCCCAATCGGTATTTCACCGGCCGCAGTCCGCTGGAGGCCGCCGGCTGCGGCGTCTCTCTGGAGCCCGGCTGCGCCAGCTTCCGCTGCAACATGATCTGCGTGGAGGACGGCGACGGCCCCTTCGACGAGAAGCGGATTCTCTCTCACAACGCCGGTTCCATCGACGGTGAGACGTCCATGGCCATCATCCGGGAGCTTTGTGAAGAACCCGAGTTTCATGCTGCCATGGAGAAGGCAGGCATGACCATTTCGCCCACGCCCTCCTTCCGGCATATCGCCCAGCAGAAGGGCGGCGACATCCGCGGCCTGGTGGCCACGCCGCCTCACGACATTCTGGGCCAGCAGGTGGGCGACTATGCCTTCTCCGGCAATGACAACGCCGCCACACTGTGGAGCCTGATGGAGCTGGCCAACCGCAAGCTGGAGCATCTGCCCTGCAACGAAGCCCGACGCGCCCAGGGGAAGAAGCCGGCCAACGGAATCTGGTTCTGGGCCGAGGGAACGGCGGTTGCTCTGCCCAATTTTGTGGAACGCTATGGCCACGGCGGCAGCGTCATCAGCGCGGTGCCGCTGGTCCACGGAATCGGCGCCCTGACCGGCCTCAAGCCTGTCACTGTGGAGGGAGCCACCGGCGAGGTGGATACCAACTACGCCGGCAAGCTCCAGGCGGCCAAGGACGCCTTGGCCGGCGGCGACGAATTTTTGTGCCTTCACTTGGAGGCGCCGGACGAATCCACCCACAACGGAAGTCTTCCGGATAAACTGCTGGCCATTCACCAGCTGGACAGCCTGATTGTCGCGCCGCTGCTACAGTGGCTCCAGGAGCAGAAGATGGACTACCGGCTGCTGCTCCTCAGTGACCATAAGACTCTGATGTCCACCCGCACCCATGACGGCGATCCGGTGCCGTTCCTCCTCTACGACAGCACGGCGCCCCGGTCCGACGGTCTCAGCTATACCGAGGCCAACGGTGAAAAGGGACCCTTTGTAGAGCATGGCACTGATCTTATGGCGCTCCTATTTGGGAAGAAAACTCTGTAACCCTCGTTTTTGGACTTGAACAATACACCATCCATACAGAAAGGAGACCTGACCATGCAAGCATTTTTGCCAGCCGACATTCTGCTGCCCCAGGTGAAATCCATGGAGCAGTGGGCGGTGATCGCCTGTGACCAGTTTTCCTCTCAGCCGGCCTATTGGGACCGGGTCCGTGAGAACGCAGCAGGTGCGCCGTCCACCATCAACCTGATTCTGCCGGAGGCGGAGCTGGGCACGCCCCAGGAGGCTGCCCACACCGCACTCATCAACGAGACCATGGCCCGCTATCTGGCGGACGGCGTCTTCCGGACGTATCCTCGCTCCTTTGTCTATGTGGAGCGGACCCTGGAGAGCGGCGCCATCCGCAAGGGCCTGGTGGGCATGGTGGATTTGGAGGCGTACGACTATTCCGTCGGCTCCACCTCGGCCATCCGTGCCACAGAGAAGACCGTGGTGGAGCGCATTCCGCCCCGGATGCGGGTTCGGAAGGACGCGCCCATTGAACTTCCGCACATTCTGATGCTCTGTGACGACCACGACAAGGTGCTGATCGAACCGGTGGCCGCCCAGAAGGACGCCCTGCCCAAGCTCTATGACTTTGAACTGATGGAGGGCGGCGGCCACATCACCGGCTGGCTGGTGCAGGGTATGGCGGTGGACGACTTCGAGGCCCGCCTGGCCGACTACACGGCCCATGTGGGGGAGAAGTATCAGGGCCTTCCCGGTGTGCCCATGGTTTTCGCCGTGGGCGACGGCAACCACTCCCTGGCCACGGCGAAGGCTTGCTATGAGGCACGCAAGGAAGCCCATCCCGGCGAGGACCTCTCTCAGCACCCGGCTCGGTTTGCCCTGGTGGAGCTGGAGAACATCCACGATGAGGCTCAAGTCTTTGAGCCCATCCACCGCGTCGTCACCCACACCGATCCCAGGGCGATGCTGGAGGCCCTGGTGCCCTGGTGCGCCTCCGAAGGCTTCCCGGTGGAGTGGCACATCGGCGAAGAGTCTGGCACGGTGTACCTGGACAAGAACCGCAGTCAGCTGGCTGTGGGCGTGCTCCAGGCATTCCTGGATCAGTACCTGGCCGACCATCCCGGCGAGATCGACTATATTCACGGCGACAGTGACCTCAAGGAGCTGGCGGCCCAGGAAAACGCCATCGGCTTCCTACTCCCGGCCATGGAAAAGAGCCAGCTGTTCCGCGGTGTTATCGCCGACGGCATCCTGCCCCGCAAGACCTTCTCCATGGGCCATGCCCGAGAAAAACGATACTATCTGGAAGGACGCGCCATCAAGTGATTACGTTACAGCAAAAGGCCTACGCCAAATTGAATTTGACTTTGGACGTGCTGGGCAAGCGGCCCGACGGCTACCATGAGATCGAATCGGTGATGCAGCTGGTGAGCCTGGCAGACGACCTGGAGATCGACCTGGAGACCGGCGAGGACTGGCGCCTGGAGTGCGATATGCCGGGCGTTCCCACCGACGGGGAGAACCTGGCCTGGAAGGCCGTTGGGCTCTACTACAAGACGCTGGGCAAGGACCCCCAGGGTGTCACCATCCGCCTGACGAAGCGAATCCCCAGCGGCGCCGGATTGGGCGGCGGCAGCGCCGATGCGGCGGCTGTGCTGCTGGCCCTCAACCGCCATGAGGGCGGCGCTCTCTCGGAGCGGCAGCTCTTGAAGCTGGCCGCCAAGCTGGGCAGCGACGTGCCCTTCTGCCTCACCGGCGGCACGCAGATGGCCCGGGGCAGGGGAGAGGAACTCTCCAAGCTGCCCGCCATGCCGGACTGCTTTTTCCTGATTGTCAAGCCCGGCTTTTCCGTCTCGACGCCAGTTCTCTATGAAGCCATTGACGCGGAGGAGTCAGTTCTCCACCCCAACACTCGTGCCATGGAAGCGGCGCTTCGCAAGGGCGAGCTGCTGGAGGTGGCCGGGTACCTGGGCAACAGCTTTGAACCTCTGGTGTCCCGGGCCAGGCCGGAGCTGCTGGCAATCCGCGCCATGATGGAGGACTGCGGTGCCCTTGGTGTGGCCATGACCGGCTCTGGCTCTGCCCTCTTCGGTGTCTTCGACGCCTTTGACATGGCTGCCATGGGCAGCATGAAGCTGATGGAACACCATCAGACCTTCCTGGCCCGCAACCTCAAGGCCGAAGAACTGTAAAATACGTTCTTTACCCGGACCGATGAAAATCGGCCCGGGTTTTCTGGAATTATGCAACCTTTCCGGGCGGCAAGGTGTCATATTGGGTAGAAGCCTTTTTGAAAGGAGGATGCCCTATGAAAAAGCTGTGGCTGCTGCTGTCGCTCCTGCTCCTGACCGGATGTCAGGTCCGGCAGCCGATTGAAATGCCGGACGTCGGGCTGGAACCGGCGGTTGAAACTGCGGAGGCAGAGAAAAAGGCGGGGGAAGAGGCGGAGGACCCTGTGTTCCTGTTGGCGGACGCGGATGGTGTTACTGTGGGAGAGATCCCATCGAACATAGTGTGTAGCGAGGCGGAGCCGACGGAGTGCCTGGAGCTGCTCACGGTGCAAGCCAACCCAGAGGGCGCGTCGATCTTCGGGCCCATGGCGCAGACTGACGATTCCTACCGTTTCTATTGCTATATGGCAGTGGCTCCGGACGGGGAGGACCTGGCCCTGTCCGTGGCGTGCCGAGCGGACGAGGCGGTGGTGAGCGCCCACTGTCCCGGCGACCAGAAACCCTATCTCCTGCTGGAAACGCCGGAGGGCCAGATTTTGCAGCTGCCGGACGATGAGCAGCGCATTTCCCTGGCAGAGCTATGGGACGGAGAGGCACGGTGGCTGGTGGGCTCGGCGGACGGTTTGCTGGCGCTCAGTGCCGACGGGCAGGCGGCGGCCTTCGATCTGAAGGGGCAGCTGCTTTGGACTGAGGTCTTTTCCGGGACCATGGAGGCCGCTTATGTCACCGCCTCCAACGAAATCCGGGTGCTGACCCGGTGGGAATCCCTGCCCATGCTCCAGGCGGTGGACCTGGCCAGCGGCCAACTGACACCGGTGGGCGCTGTGCCTGAAGCGCTGTGCCAATGCCGCCTCTACCCCGGCGACCGGTGGGGCTATGACCTGTTGGCCCTGGACGGAAAGGCGATTTTCGGCTGGCGCGCCGGCGAGAACACCGTTTACCGCCTCTGCACCTTGTCCGATGTGTCGCTGGAAGCCGACCAGATCAAAGGACTGGCCTGCCTGGCGGAGGATTCCCTGCTGATTCTCTGTGAGACCGAAAATGGGGGAGTCTCGCGTATGTTCCTCTGGGCGTCGCCGGTGACGATGGAGCCGGTGGAGACGGCCAAGATTGTCCCTCTGGAGGAGGCTGCCTCCTACGACAAATCCACTGCCGTCGTCAAACGGGAGGAGGAGCTGGGACTCACCATGGAAGTGCCGGAGGCCTATGCCTGGGACCTGATGTGCAACCTGTCGCCCCATGAACTCTTTTCCTTCTATGACGGCGAGACCCGGGCTGCCGCCACCGAGGAGCTGGAGGGTTACGGCTGGTGCTGGAGCGTAACGGCCTACACGCGGGAGGAGTATGAGTCCTTGTATGGGCGGGAGTTTGATACCTGGGTGGAGGGCGGACTGCTGCCGACAGCCCGCCAGCTGGGGCGAAATGACAGCTATATGTACCTATTCGAGTTTCCCAGCGATGTCCGCTATGACGCGACGTCTCCTGCATCTGTGGAGTCCTATTATTTGCATTGGCTCAGCGGCTACGCCATGCTGACGGATTTCATGGCCCGGAATGACATTACCCCCAGCCCCGATTGGGACGCCGCCTACCGGAGGGAACTTATGGGAAAGTCCTCCTGCAATGGCGACTTTGAGATCATAGAATTTGGCTATGGTGACACGTCGGGTGCGGAACCGGCGCTCCTGGAGCTGGCCGCCCGCGTTCCCAATCTGTGCTGCTACGATGATGACGTGGCCCTCACCTGGCAGGACGCGCTGGTCTACCGTCTCAACTGTGCCTATCTGTCCAGCGATGTGGGCTGTTCCGAGGAAGAGAAGGCGCGGATTCTGGACTACGCCCGACCTGTACATATATACTCCATCTATTATAGTGAGCCCGGGTCCAACAAGTCCACGGCCCTGTCCGCGCTCTATGACTTCACGGCCCAGCTGCAAGAGGAACCCACGCTGGCCGAAGCCTGTCAGTCGGAGGCCTGGGTCATCTATGCCGCCGGGGATTACTGGTATCTGTCCTGGCCCGGCGGACGCTTGAAAACCAGTCCGCTGGAGGTTGAGGCGGAAATTCTGGAGAACTACGAGCCGTAACGGCGGCAGCCAACAGGATAAAGGCTGTATAAACCCGCAAAAAACCGTCCATAATCCAGATATCTACTCTGGAAATGGACGGTTTTACTTATGGTACTTACGAAATCGAAAAAAGTGATTTTGGCCCTGGCTCTGGCTTTGGCAGCCACGGCCATCGCGGCGACGGCATTGCTGCGGGAACAGCAGGCCCTCTCTGAAAAGCTCATTCGACTGCACGTGGTGGCAAACTCCGATTCAGAGGCCGATCAGGCCGTCAAGCTCCGGGTCCGCGATGCTGTCTTGGCCGTGACGGAGCCCCTGATGGAGGGGGCGGAGGACCCCTATGCGGCCTTGTCTGATGCACTGCCGGAGATTGAGTCGGCGGCAGTCAACTGCCTGGCGGCGCTGGGCGTGGCCGATCCCGTCACCGTCACCCTGGGGCAGGAGGCGTATCCCACCCGGGTCTACGAGAGCTTCTCCCTGCCGGCGGGGCAGTATACCTCCCTGCGGGTGACCATCGGGGCAGGGGAGGGCCGCAACTGGTGGTGCGTGGTGTTCCCCTCCCTTTGCTTTGCTGCCACTTCCTCGGACCTGGAGCGTGCCGCCGCCACGGCTGGCTTCAGCGACGGCGAGGTGCAGCTCATCACCGAGCCGGATTCGTACCAGCTGAAATTCAAAGCCATGGAGTGGGTGGAACAGCTGCGCCAATGGTTGCTGGGCTGATTATTTCAGCAGCAGATACGCGAAATATCCGCCGTAGGACAAGAGCATCAGCGCGCCGTGCCACCAGACCAGCTTGCCCCGAAGGCCGCACAGCCACAGCAGGACGCCGGCGCCGATGGCTACCAGTGTGTCGATGCGGAAGGCCGCGGCAAAGGGTACCGGGATGATGATGGCGGATAGGCCCACCACAAAGAGAATGTTGAAGATGTTGCTGCCGACAATGTTGCCGATGGCGATGTCGGCATTGCCCTTGCGGGCGGCCATCACCGAGGTGAACAGCTCCGGCAGCGAGGTGCCCAGCGCGACGATGGTCAAACCGATGAACCGCTCGCTGAGGCCGAGGATGCGCGCGATGGCGGTGGCGGCGTCGATGGCCAGGTTGCTGCCCAGAATGATCAGGCCCAGGCCCAGCACAGTCCAGAAGAGACACTTGGGCAGGGAAAGGTCCCGAACGAACTCATAGCCGTTGGGGTCCGGGTGCTTCTTGGCGTTATAGAGCAGGTAGCCGATGTAGCCGATGAACAGTACGGCCATAATCAGGCCATCTCCCAGGGATACGGTGCCGTCCCAGCCCAGGGCCAGCAGTACGCCGGAGATCAGCAGCATAAAGGGGATGTCCAACTTGATCGTCGCCTTGGCCACGGCCACCGGGACGATCAGGGAAGAAAGTCCCAGGATGATCAGAATGTTGAGAATGTTGCTGCCGACGATGTTGCCGATGGTGATGTCGGCGCTGCCCTTCAGGGCGGCGGAGATGCTGACGGCGGCCTCCGGCGCGCTGGTGCCCATGGCCACGATGGTCAGTCCGATCACCAGCTGCGGGATGCGGAACTTCCGGGCGATGCCGGCGGCGCCGTCCACAAACCAGTCGGCGCCCTTGACCAGCAGTACGAAGCCCAGGGCCAAGAGCAATAATTCCAGAATCATTTGCATGTGTTTCCCTCTTTTCCTTGATAAAGCCGTGAAAAGCGAGACTTTGCTGCGAATAACAGCAAAGTCTCGCTACTTCGTTATAGGCCGGATCTATATAAGAACGTCATGACGGCGCTATACCCACGGGGCAGACCCATGGAAGCTACTCCCTAAGCGAAGAATATTATACACAGCCTGTCCCGGCCCGTCAAGGGGAAAAATGGGTGGTTTTGCAGGAAGCAAAATAGGAAAATCCCCGCCCGGCAGCGGGCGGGGCAGTGTTTTTCTTACGACGGCTTATAGCTGTCCTTGAGGGACACGGCGCGGTTGAAAACCAGGTGGCCTGGCCGGGAGTCCTTGCTGTCGGCGCAGAAGTAGCCGGTGCGCATGAACTGGAACCGGTCCTGAGGCTGGGCCGAGGCCAGGAAGGCTTCCACCTTGCAGCCGGTTCTGACCTCCAGCGAGTTGGGGTTCAGGCAGTCCAGGAAATTCTTGTCGGCGGCGTCGGGATTGGGGTCGGAGAAGAGGTTGTCATAGAGTCGCACCTCGGCGTCCACGGCGGTGGCGGCGTCCACCCAGTGGATGGTGGACTTGACCTTCCGTCCGTCGGCGGGATCACCGCCCCGGGAGTCGGGGTCGTACTCGCAGAGGACCTCCACCACCTTGCCGGTCTCGTCCTTGACGCAGCCGGTGCATTTGACCACATACGCGCCCTTCAGCCGCACCTCATTGCCGGGGTAGAGCCGGAAGAATTTTCCGACTTTGGCCTCCATAAAGTCGCCGGCCTCGATGTAGAGGTTCCGGGAGAAGGTAACGGCGTGCGTGCCGCTCTCGGGATCCACGGGGTTGTTTTCCACCTCGAAGGTCTCGCTTTGGCCCTCGGGGTAGTTGGTCACAGTCAGGCGGATGGGCTCCAGCACGGCCATGACTCGCTGGGCGCTCTGGTTGAGGTCCTCCCGCAGGCAATGCTCCAGGAAGGCGTACTCCACCGTGGAGGCAGCCTTGGCTACGCCGATGCGCTCACAGAAGTTGCGGACGGAGGCGGGGGTGTAGCCCCGGCGCCGGAGGCCGCAGAGGGTGGGCATCCGGGGATCGTCCCAGCCGGAGACCTTGCCTTCCTCCACCAGCTGGCGGAGCTTGCGCTTGGACATGACGGTGTAGTTGATGCCCAGGCGGGCAAATTCGATCTGCCGGGGCTTGGCGGGCAGGGTGCAGTGCTCCACCACCCAGTTATAAAGGGGGCGATGGGCCTCAAACTCCAGCGAGCAGAGAGAGTGGGTGATATGCTCCATGGCGTCCTCAATGGGGTGGGCAAAGTCGTACATGGGGTAGATGCACCACTTGTCGCCGGTGCGGTGATGGAGCTGGTGGTTGATGCGGTAAAGGGCGGGGTCGCGCATATTGAAGTTGCCGCTGGCCAGGTCGATCTTGGCCCGGAGCGTCATGGCGCCGTTGGGGAATTCGCCGGCGCGCATCCGGCGGAAGAGGTCGAGAGACTCCTCCTTGGGGCGGTTCCGATAGGGGGACTTGGCGGGGGTGTTGAGGTCGCCGCGGTACTCGCGCATCTGCTCAGGCGTCAGCTCGCAGACGTAGGCCAGGCCCTTTTCGATCAGCTCCTCGGCGCACTGATACATGACCTCGAAATAATCCGAGGCGTAGTAGAAGCGGTCGTCCCAGTCGAAGCCCAGCCAGTGGATATCCTCTTTGATGGCATCGACGTACTCCGTATCTTCCTTGGTGGGGTTGGTGTCGTCCATGCGCAGGTTGCACATTCCGCCGAATTTCTCAGCGGTGCCGAAGTCGATGCACAGCGCTTTGCAGTGGCCGATGTGAAGGTAGCCATTGGGCTCCGGGGGGAACCGGGTGTGGACCGTCATGCCCTCGAACTGACCGCCGGGCGCGATGTCCTCTTGAATAAACGCGTGGATAAAATTAAGCGGCTCCTGAGCCTTGAGTTCCTCAGCCATGGACACATCCTCCTAGGTACAACATTTCTGAAATGCAATTATACCTTATTTTTCCCGCCGGCGCAACGACTTTTGCGGCTTTTTTCTGCTCTGTGAAAAAACTGGTGCGGGGCGATTCATCCCGCCGCGCCGTGGCCGCCGGACATCTCGCTGCGATACAGGATACTGACCTCGCTCCGTTCCACCGTGCCGCAGCTTGTCTCATAGGGAACGGTCTTATAGTAGTGCAGGCCGCATTTTTCGGCGACCCGGGCAGACTGGCGATTCCAGTCGAAATGGCCGATCAGAATGAAATCCAGGCCCGCAGCGGTGAAGAGATAGTCCAAAACGGCCTTGACCGCCTCGGGCATCAGCCCCTGTCCCCAGTAGTCCTTGGAGAGAACGTACCCCAGAGACCGGCCCTTGAGATCGTCCAGTTCGGGGAACTGGGCCTCGCTGTAGGCTTCAACGCCCACGGAACCGATGACCTTGCCCTGGTACTCCAGCGCGAAGGTTTTCTTATTCTCAATAAAGCGGCCAAGGATGCGCCGTGATTCATCCCGACTGCGGTGGGGCGTCCAGCCGGCCATCTGGCCGACACCGTCTACGCTGGCATAGGCGTAGAAATCCTCCAGGTCCGTTTCCCGCCAGGGACGCAGGGTGAGCCGCGCCGTGCGCAGTGTCACCCGGGAGAGATCGATCGCGGGGTTCATATCGCTTCCTCCTCGCATAATATTGAAAAGAGTATAGCATAGCCGCACGACGCGGTCAAGGCGGCGGGCTTGGATGCGAGACGGCTCTGCCGCCGGGCCGCGCAGACGCCGCGGCTCCCATTGGAAGAATATGAAGAAACTGAAAATTCGGCGCCGATTTGAAAATTAAGGCTATGCAAATCGGCGCTTTTCATATAGAATAGATACCAGCATACGACGGGGGCGCTGCCTCCCGGTGGAGCAAAAGGAGTGTATCCTGTGATGAACCAACCCAAATATAAGCGCGTGCTTTTAAAAATCAGCGGTGAAGCGCTGGCCGGTCAGCAGCACCGAGGCCTGGACTTCCAGGTGATCGGCGAGGTGTGCGACGTGGTCAAAAAATGCGTGGAGCTGGGCGTCCAGGTGGGCATCGTCGTGGGCGGCGGAAACTTCTGGCGCGGCCTCAAGGACGGCGGAGACCGGATGGAGCGTACCCGGGCCGACCATATGGGAATGCTGGCCACGGTTATCAACGCCCTGGCCGTGGCGGATTGCCTGGAGCAGCGGGGCGTGGAGGTCCGCGTCCAGACGGCCATCGCCATGAACGCCATTGCGGAGCCATACATTCGCGGCAAGGCCATCCGCCATCTGGAAAAGGGTCGCGTGGTGATCTTCGGTTGCGGCACCGGCAACCCCTATTTCTCCACGGATACCGGCGCTGTGCTGCGGGCTGCGGAGATCGAGGCGGACGCCATCCTCCTGGCCAAGAACATCGACGGCGTCTACAGCGCTGATCCCATGAAGGACCCCACCGCCGTCAAGTTTGACGAGATCACCTATGACGAGATTCTCGCCCGGCATTTGATGGTAATGGACTCCACGGCCACCTCGCTGTCTATGGACAACCATATCCCCATTGTTTTGTTTGCACTGAAAGATCCCGAAAATATTCTGCGCGTCGTGATGGGCGAGCAGGTTGGAACAATCGTGAAGGAGGCACTTTCGTAATGGCTGATTTTCAGGAATTCACCCGTAAAATGGAAAAGACCCTGGAGGTGCTGGGCAGTCAGTTCGGCTCCGTCCGGGCAGGCCGGGCCAACGCCCAGGTGCTGGATCGAATCACCGTCTCTTATTATGGTCAGGATACACCCGTCGGCCAGGTAGCCAGCATTTCCTCTCCCGATCCCCGGACGCTGGTAATTCAGCCCTGGGACAGCAGCCTTTTGAAGCCCATTGAGAAGGCCATCCAGCTCTCCGACCTGGGTATCAACCCCCAGAATGACGGCAGAATCATTCGCCTGGTCTTCCCGCAGCTCACTGAGGAGCGCCGCAAGGACCTCACCAAGCAGGTGAAAAAGTACGCGGAGGACGCCAAAGTGGCCGTCCGCAACATCCGCCGGGACGGCATGGACGCCCTCAAGAAGCAGCTCAAGAAGAGCGAGATCACCGAGGACGATCAGAAGAAGGGGGAAAAAGACCTCCAGGAGCTGACGGACAAGTATATCAAAAAGGTCGACGACCTCTGCGCCAAAAAAGAAAAAGAACTGATGGAGATCTAAATCTCCCGCTTAAAAGCCGCCTTCGGCGGCTTTTAAGCGCATATAAGGAAGAGAACCATGCCACTTTTTAAGAAAAAAACGACTTCGGCGGCGCAGCTGCCGCCGCCCAGGCATATCGCCATCATCATGGACGGCAACGGACGCTGGGCCACACGGAAGGGACTGCCCAGAACGGCGGGCCATGCCGCCGGCAGCGAGGTGTTTCGGCGGATTGCCACCTATTGCCGGGACATCGGCGTAGAGTACCTGACGGTCTATGCCTTTTCCACAGAGAACTGGAAGCGCTCGGAGGAAGAGGTCAGCGCCATCATGGGGCTTTTGAAGCAGTACCTCTTTGAGGCCCTGGAGAAGATGGAGCGGGATAAGATCCGTTTGAAGTTCTTCGGCGACCTGCGCCGCCTCTCTCCGGAGCTGCTGGAACTCATTGACCGCACCGACAAGACTTCGGCCAAGTACCAGGGCTTCCAGGCCAACATCTGCCTCAACTACGGCGGACGGGACGAGATCGTCCATGCCGCCAGGGCCTTTGCCCAGGCCTGTACCACCGGAGAGGCCAAGCCGGAGGATTTGACGGAGTCTGTTTTCTCCGACTATCTCTACTCCGCCGGCATCCCGGACCCGGACCTCATCATTCGCCCCAGCGGCGAGATTCGAATTTCTAATTTTTTGTTATGGCAGTCGGCCTATGCGGAATACTATTTTACAGACGTTCTCTGGCCCGACTTTACCCCCGCGGAACTTGACAAGGCCATTGCCGCCTTCCATAGGCGCAATCGCCGGTTTGGAGGCGTGTAAGCTGTGAAAACCAGAATTATTGTCGCGGCAGTGGGACTCCCGCTGCTGCTGGTGGTGCTGCTGGTGCTGCCGCCGGTGGCCACGGCGATCCTGGTGGGCGCCATGTCGGTCATTGCTGTGTATGAGCTGATGTACCAGACGGGCCTGGCCCGCAATCTCTATCTCATGGTTCTCTCCGGGGTGATGGCGCTGGCTGTCTCGCTGTGGAGCTGCGGCGGCTGCGAGTGGACCCCGGCGCTGGTGGGAATCTGGGTCTATCTGACTGCCATGGCGGCGGTGATGCTGGCCTCCCACACGGCACTGAAATTTGAGACTGTCTGTGTGAGTATGTTTGCCGGAATCGTCATTCCGCTGATGCTCTCCTCCCTCACGCGGCTGCTCTTCCTGGAGTATGGCCGTTTCTACATCCTGATCCCGCTGATCCTGGCCTTTTCCGCTGATACCGGTGCGTATTTTGTGGGCTGTGCCTTCGGCCGCCACAAGCTGGCGCCGGTCATCAGCCCCAAAAAGACCTGGGAGGGCGTGGCCGGCGGCGTGGCCGCGGCGGTGGTAATGATGCTCCTCTATGCTGTCATCCTGGATCTGGCCTTCTCCTTTGAAGTCAGCCTGGGCGCCGCGCTGCTCTATGGCCTCCTGGGCTCCACCGTCAGCGTGGTGGGGGATTTGACCTTCTCAGTCATCAAGCGCCAGACCGGGATCAAGGACTTCGGCTTCCTGCTGCCCGGCCACGGCGGCATTTTGGACCGGTTTGACAGTATGATTTTTGTGGCGCCCCTGGCGGAGAGCCTTCTTCTTCTGCTGCCGCTGATCGTGGGAGAAGCAGCATGAGCCGCGTGATTTCCGTCCTGGGCTCCACCGGCTCCATCGGGCGGCAGACCTTGGACGTGGCGGAAAAGCTGGGACTCCGGGTCGCGGCGCTGACCTGCGGCACACAGCTCCAGCGGATGGAGGCGCAGTGCCGGACGTTTCGGCCCTTGCTGGCCGTGATGGCCGACGAGACTTTGGCCCGGCAGCTTCGGGACCGCCTTTCTGATCTGCCAGGCATCCGCGTTGCCTCCGGCGAGGCGGGGCTTCTGGAGGCTGCCAGCCTGCCGGAGGCCGACACAGTCATCACGGCGGTGGTGGGAATGCTGGGCCTCAAGCCCACGCTGGCCGCCATTCGGGCTGGAAAGCGAATCGGCCTTGCCAACAAGGAAACCCTGGTCTGCGCCGGAGAACTGGTGATGGCTGAGGCAGAGCGCTGCGGCGCAGAGATCATCCCGGTGGATTCGGAGCATTCCGCCATCTTCCAGTGCCTGATGGGGAATCAGGACCGGGGCGAGGTGAAGCGGCTGATCCTTACGGCTTCGGGCGGCGCCTTCTATGGCTGGACCCGGGCACAGCTGCAAACCGCCACTAAGGACCAGGCTCTGCGCCACCCCAACTGGACCATGGGCCCCAAGATCACGGTGGACTGCGCCACGCTGGTCAATAAGGGCCTGGAGTTCATCGAGGCCATGCGGCTCTACGATATGACGCCGGAGCAGATCTCCATTGTCATTCACCGGCAGAGCATCGTCCATTCCCTGGTGGAGTACCGGGATGGGGCGATGCTGGCCCAGCTGGGCGTGCCGGATATGCGGATCCCCATCCAGCTGGCGCTGACGTATCCCCACCGGCAGGAGAACCCGGCCCAGGCGCTGGACCTTCTGAGCTGCGGTCCGCTGACCTTCGCCGCGCCGGACCTGGAGACATTTCCGTGTCTGGGGCTGGCCATGGACGCCGCCCGAGTGGGCGGTACAGCCTGCGCCATCCTGAACGGCGCCAATGAGGTGGCTGCGGCTGCGTATCTCCGCGATAAAATCGGCTTTTATGATATTTCCGACGGAATCTCCGCGGCGCTGGACCAGGTTCCCGCCGTCCAGGACACCTCGCTGGAGGCGGCGCTGGACGCGGACCGGCAGGCCCGGGCCGCTGTGGAGGCCTATTACCGCCGGATCGGAAAGGTGATTTGATTGTATATTCTTCTGGCAATTCTCATTTTCGGCGTGCTGATCTTCACCCATGAGCTGGGCCACTTCCTGGTGGCCAAGGCCTTTCACGTGCGGGTCAACGAGTTTGCCCTTTTCATGGGCCCGGCCCTCTGGAAGCGGGAAGTGGGGGAGACCACCTACTCCATCCGCTGCATCCCCATCGGCGGCTACTGCGCCATGGAGGGCGAGGACGGCGAGAGCGACGACCCCCGGTCCTTTACGGCGGCATCGGCCTGGAAGCGGGCTCTGATCCTGGTGGCCGGCGCGGCCTTCAACTTCCTCACGGGTCTGATCGCCCTGGTGATTCTCTACTCCACCGTCTTCGGCTTTTCCACGCCGCAGATCGTTGACTTTTATGAGGGCTGCCCGCTGGAGAGCGAGAGCGGCCTTCAGGTGGGCGACACGCTTTACAGCATTGACGGCGAGCGGGTCTATCTCTACTCCGACGTCTCCATGCTCCTGAGCCGCAACAGCACCGGCGTCTATGACCTGGTGGTCCGCCGGGACGGCAAGCTGGTGGAGCTGAAGGACTTCGAGATGACCCAGCAGGCCTACGAGGAGAACGGCCAGACGGTCTATCGGTACGGCCTCTATTTCGGCTCCGAGGGGAAGAACGTAGGGACCGTACTGAAAAACAGCTGGCTGACGGCGGTGGATATCGTGCGCATTGTGCGGATGTCCCTCCAGGACCTGGTGACGGGCTTTGTGTCCATCGACGAGATGAGCGGCCCGGTGGGCATTGTCTCTGTGATCGCCGACACCGGCGAGCAGTCGGAAAACGCCGCTGCCGCGGCGCTCAATATCACGTATCTGGCGGCCTTTATTGCCGTCAACCTGGCGGTGGTGAACCTCCTGCCAATTCCGGCCCTGGACGGCGGTCGGATCTTCTTCCTGATCGTCACCTGGGTGGCGGAGAAGCTCCTGCGGCGGAAGATCGACCCCAAGTACGAAAATTATATCCACGCCGCGGGCATGATTTTGCTGCTTTTGTTTATAGCCTTCATCACCTTTAAGGACATTGGAAAGCTGATCGGTGGGTAATATGACAAGACAAATTCACGTGGCCTCCGTCGCCGTGGGCGGCGGCGCCCCGGTGTCCATCCAATCCATGCTCAATACCAGAACCACCGACGTGGAGGGGAGCCTCTCCCAAATTCGCGCCCTGGCGGCGGCCGGCTGTGAGATCGCGCGGCTGGCGGTGCCGGACCAGGAGGCCGCCGCGGCCTTCGGAAAGATTGCGGCCCAGTCGCCGCTGCCGTTGGTGGCTGACATTCACTTTGATTACCGCCTGGCCATTGCGGCGGCGGAGAACGGCGCGGCCAAAATTCGAATCAATCCCGGCAATATCGGCGGGGAGGATCGGGTGAAGGCCGTGGTGGACTGCTGCAAAGCCCACCATATCCCCATCCGAATCGGCGTCAACGGCGGAAGCCTCGAAAAAGGGCTGCTTCAGAAGTACGGCCACCCCACGCCGGAGGCGCTGGTGGAGAGCGCCTTCTCCCACATCGCTTTGCTGGAAAAGTATGGTTTTTATGACATCTGCGTCTCCATGAAGTCCAGCTCCGTGCCGCTGATGATGGAGTCATACCGGCTCTTTGCTGAAAAGTCCGACTATCCCCTCCACCTGGGCGTCACGGAGACCGGCACTGAGACCATGGGCGTTCTCAAATCGGCCATGGGCATCGGGGGCCTCCTTTGCTTGGGCATCGGAGACACGATCCGTGTCTCCCTGACGGCGGACCCGGTGCGGGAGGTCCTGGCGGCCAAGTCCATTTTGAAGGCCGCGGGCCTTCGGAAGGAGGGCGTCAATCTGATCGCCTGTCCCACCTGTGGCAGAACCCGGATCGATTTGATCGGCCTTGCCAACCAGGTGGAGGAGGCCCTCCGGGACTGCCAAAAGCCCATCACCGTGGCGGTCATGGGCTGCATCGTCAACGGCCCCGGCGAGGCGCGGGAGGCCGACGTGGGCATTGCTGGCGGCGAGGACTGCGGCGTCCTCTTCGTCAAGGGCCAGCTGAAGGAAAAGCTCCCGTACGATCAGCTGCTGCCGGCGCTGCTGCGGTATATAGACGCGCTGTAGGGGCGGCGATCATCGCGCGTCCGCTGCACGCGGCGGCCTGCATGTGCCGTAGGGACGGCTCTGCTTGTGAACTTTCTGAATGAGGAACACCATGAACGATACTGTTTATCTATTGGATCTCTTCTCCGCCTGCCCTCTCTCCGAGGACAGGCGCGACGTCTTTTCTCGGGTGGAGGTCCTGGGCGCCGACATCGACCCTCAGGAGCGCCGTGTGGAGGTCTCTCTCTGCGCGCCCGTCTATATTTCCGCGGAGCAGCTGACCAAGTTTCAGGATGCTGTCCGGGAGAGCTACAGCCTGGGAACGCTGCGGCTGCGCTGTACCTTTCCACCGGAGGCCGTCTCTGGTGCCGACCACCGGGATTTCTGCGATGTCCTTTGCGCTGTCTATCCGCCTGCCCGGGCCATCCTGGCAGGCAGCCGCTGGGACTTGAGCACCGAGGCCGTCACCATCCACCTGGTGGCCAACGGCAAGGACCAGCTGGAGCCATATCTCCCGGAGCTCCAGCGTCATCTTCAGGACCATTTCGGTATCAGCCCCACGCTCACCATTGAGGCCCACAGCGCTCTGACCGGCGAAGCCCTCTATTCTGAGACGGCCCGCATCCGCGAGGCGGCTCTGAAAGCGATGCCGGCGCAGCCTGCCCCGGCGTCCGCCGGCAGCGCGTCCAAGGCGCCCGCTGCGGACGGAAATTCCGAGCAGATTTTTGGACGGCCCTTCTTCGGAGAGCCCACGTCCATGGCGGACCTGGACCTGGATATGTTCAAGGTGGTGGTCAAGGGACAAGTATTTGCCATCAACCACAAGGAACTGAAAAAGCGCAATGCCTGGATCATTTCCTTTGATATGACTGATTTCACCGGCTCTGTGCGGATCAACCAGTTCATGGAGCCGGACAAGGCCAAGCCCATTCTGGAGCGGCTCAAAGTGGGCATGTGGATCGCCGTCCAGGGCAAGATGACCTTTGACCGCTACGACAATGAGATGGTCATGCAGCCCCTGGGCATCATGTTGGCCAGCCAGCCCAAGCGGGTGGACCGGGCGGCGGAGAAACGGGTGGAGCTGCACCTCCACACCAGAATGTCCAGCATGGACGCTTTGACCGATGTGGCCAAGGTGGTGGCCCAGGCCGCGGCCTGGGGCCATAAGGCCATCGCCATCACCGACCACGGTACCACCCAGTCCTTCCCCGACGCCCTCAAGGCCAGCAAAAACAAGGTGGCTGGAACCGACCAGCCCATCAAAATTCTCTACGGCTGTGAGGCCTACTTTGTCAACGACGTGGATGACCGCATCGTGGTCCACGGCAGCGGCGCTCACTCGCTGGACGACGCCTTCGTGGCTTTCGACCTGGAGACCACCGGCCTTTCTGCCCAGAACGACGTCATCACCGAGATTGGGGCGGTGATCTACCAGAACGGCGAGATTTTGGACCGCTTCCAGTCCTTCGTCAATCCCCACCGGCCCTTGAGTCAGAAGATCATCGACCTCACCGGCATCACCGACGAAATGCTGGCCGACGCGCCGGATATCTCCGAGGTGCTGCCGGCCTTCCTGGAGTTCTGCGGAGATCGTCCCCTGGCGGCCCACAATGCTGACTTTGACGTGGGCTTTATCCTGGCGGCCTGCCGCAAGCTGGGGATCGACTACGACCCCACCTATGTGGATACGCTGATTCTGGCCCAGAATCTGCTGCCCGATCTCAAAAACCATAAGCTGAACATTGTGGCGGACGCGCTGAGCCTGCCGGAGTTCAACCACCACCGGGCTGTGGACGACGGTGTCACCGTGGCCCATATGCTCCGTCGTTTTTTTGAAATGCTCAAAGAGCAGGGGATTTCCGCTCTGCCGGACATCAACCCCAAAATGGCGGCGCTTCGCGCCGGCGGCCACATCCTGGATCGGCAGGCCCGGCATATGCTGCTCTTTGCCAAGAACCAGACGGGCCTTCGGAATCTATACCGGCTGGTGTCCTATTCCAATCTAAAATACTTCCGCCGCGTGCCGCGCATCCCCAAGTCAGAGCTGCAGCAGTGGCGCGAGGGTATCCTAGTGGGCTCCGCCTGCGAGGCCGGTGAGCTATTCCAGGCCATCGTGGCCCACAAGAGCCACGGTGAGCTGTTGCGAATCGCCTCGTTCTACGACTTCCTGGAGATTCAGCCCCTTTGCAACAACGCCTTTATGCTGGCCAAGGGCCTGGCGGAAGACGAAGAGGAGCTGCGGGAGTTCAACCGTACCGTGGTGCGGCTGGGCCAGGAATTGGGCAAACCTGTGGTGGCCACTGGCGACGTCCACTTCCAGAACCCCGAGGATGAGATCTACCGGAGGCTTCTGCTGGCCTCCAAGGGCTTTGAGGACTGCGACCGCCCGCTGCCCCTCTACTTCCGTACCACCGATGAGATGCTGGAGGAGTTCTCCTACCTGGGGGAGGAGACCGCCCGGGCCGTGGTGGTGGAGGCGCCCAACTTGATCGCCGATATGTGCGACACCATCCGCCCCGTGCCCCACAACCTCTTTGCCCCCTCCATTGAAAACTCCGTGGAGGACCTCAAGCGGCTGGTTTACGGCAAGCTCCACCGGCTCTACGGCGAAAACCCGCCGGAACTCATCACCAAGCGCGTGGAGACCGAGATGCACGACATCATCTCCTGCCACTATGATGTCATCTATATGTCTGCCCAGAAACTGGTCCAGAATTCCCTGGAGCATGGCTATCTGGTTGGCTCCCGCGGCTCCGTCGGCTCGTCCATTGTGGCGTATATGTCCGGCATCACCGAGGTCAATTCTTTTCCGCCCCACTACCGCTGCCCGGAATGTAAATACACCACCTTTGAGGTCCCGGCGGGCATCGCCTGCGGCGCTGACCTCCCCGACGCTTACTGCCCGAAATGCGGGGCCAAATTCGCCAAAGAGGGCTTCAACATCCCCTTCGAGACCTTCCTGGGCTTCGGCGGCGACAAGGTGCCGGATATCGATCTGAACTTCTCCGGTGAGTACCAGTCCCGGGCGCACGCCTACTGCGTGGAGATGTTTGGAGCGTCCCACGTGTTCCGGGCCGGCACCATCGGCACCGTGGCGGAGAAGACGGCCTTCGGCTATGTCAAGAACTACCTCCGAGAGCGGGACAAGACCGTCTCACGGGCTGAGGAAAACCGGCTAGCCGCCGGGTGCGTCGGCGTCAAGCGCACTACGGGCCAGCACCCCGGCGGCCTGGTCGTCATCCCCCAGGAGAACGAGATCTGGGACTTCTGCCCGGTGCAGCACCCGGCGGACGATCCCCGCTCCGACATCATCACCACCCAGTTTGAATACCACTCCATGGAGGAAAACCTCCTGAAGCTGGATATGCTGGGCCACGATGACCCCACCATGATCCGCATGATGGAGGATCTCACCGGCGTCAACGCCCAGGAGATTCCCCTGGACGACAAGGACACCATGTCCATCTTCTGCTCCAGCAAGGTCCTGGGCTTTGAAGACGACCCCATCCTGGGCCCCACCGGCGCCTGCGCCATCCCGGAGTTCGGCACCAGCTTTGTCCGTGGAATGCTGCTGGATACCAAGCCGGACAAGTTTGATATCCTGGTCCGCCTATCCGGCTTCTCCCACGGCACCGACGTGTGGCTGGGCAACGCCAAGGACCTGATCGTCTCCGGTACCGCTTCGGTCTCTCAGGCCATCGGCTGCCGCGACGACATCATGCTCTATCTCATCTCCTGCGGAATGCCGGAAAAGCGCTCCTTCAAGATCATGGAGTCAGTCCGAAAGGGGAGGGGCCTGCCTGAAGGCGCCGAGGATGAAATGCGACAGGCCGGCGTGCCGGAGTGGTACATCGGCTCGTGCAAAAAGATCAAGTACCTCTTCCCCAAGGCCCACGCCGTGGCCTACGTGATGATGGCTTTCCGAATCGCCTGGTTCAAGGTCCACCATCCGCTGGCCTTTTACGCGGCTTACTTCTACCGCCGCAGCCAGAAGGACGGCTTCGATGCCGCCATGATGACTGGTGGCCTGGAGTCGGTCCGGGAAAAAATCAAGGAGATCCAGAGCAATCCCGACGCCTCCGGCAAGGAAGAGGACCTGCTGACGACGCTGGAGGTCTGCTATGAGTTTTACCTCCGCGGCTTTTCCTTCGCGCCCATCGACATCTACGAATCCGAGGCGCTGCGCTTCCGCATCCAGGACGGAAAGCTGCTGCCGCCCTTCGTGGCGGTGGCGGGCCTGGGCGAGACGGCGGCGCTGGATATCGTCGAGGGCCGCAAGGGCAAGCGGTTTATCTCCATTGAGGAATTTTCCGCCGCCTGCCCCAAGGTCTCTAAGACGCACATTGAAAATCTCCGCCAGGCCGGCGCGTTCCGGGACCTGCCGGAGACCAGCCAGGTGACGCTCTTTTAGGGACTTTTGGGCTTTCGGAAAAACTCCAGCACGCCCACTACCAGCAAAAAGCCGCCGAAGAGTTTCCGCAGCAGCCCTACCTCCATCCCCACAGCCAGCGCGGCGGAGCAGGCCGCGGCCGCGGCGCCGCCGATGGCGGCCGGGATCACGGCCTGCCAGCAGATTTTCTTGTTGCGGATGTGGAAGATCAGCGCCCCCAGAGAGGTTGGCAGAAAGTATAAAAGGTTGATGCCCTGGGCCACGGGCTGCTCCATCGCGACGGCGGCGGTCAGCCAAACCATCAGCAGGGAACCGCCGCCGATGCCGAACCCCGAGAGGACGCCGCAGGCCAGGCCCACAATGGCGGCGACCCAGGGGGAACCGAGGCTCACAGCAGCAGCCGCAGTCCGCCCCAGACGATGACCGCGCCGAAGACGCGGTGCAGCAGCTGCGGCGGCACGCGGCGAAAGAGCAGGCCGCCCAGCAGCCCGCCCAGCAGCCCACCGGCCAGATAGGGCAGGGCAGGGGCCAGGGGAAGCTGCCCCTCCAGGCCGTAGACGACCAGCGATACGACGCAAAGGGGTAGGATGATCGCGATGGAGGAGGCAAAAGCGCGCTTGTCCTCCAATTTCCCCCAGTGAATCAAAAGCGGCAGCAGTACCATGCCGCCGCCCGCGCCGAATAGCCCGTTGACGATCCCGGCGGCAGCGCCGGAGAGGCCAAAGGGCAGCCAAGTTTTTACGTGTTTCAAAGCAATCGCCCTCCGATGGCAGTTTGTCCACCGGAGGGCGGTTTTATGCGCATATCATTGCTTGGCCAGCTCGCGCACTATGTGCCCCGCCATCATCAGACCGGCGCAGCTGGGGACCCAGGCAACGGAGCCGGGGACGGTGGCGCCGGGGACGCGGATGGGCAGCTCTGTGGAATAGATCACCTGGTGGTGGACGATGCCGTGCTTTTTCAGCTCCCGGCGCATCACCCGGGCCAGCGGGCAGACCGAGGTCTCGGCCAGATCGGTGAGAACCAGCCGGGAGGGGTCCAGCTTGTTGCCGGTGCCCATGGCGCTGAGGATGGGGATTTCCCGGGAAATGGCCGTGGCGATCAGATCCGTCTTGCAGGGGACGGAGTCGATGCAGTCGGCCGCATAGTGAAGCGGCTCCTGGAAAAAAGTATCCCGCGTCTCCGGGGTGTAGCGAAGCGGGAATACCGTCAGGCGGCACTGAGGTGCGATATCCCGGATGCGCTCTGCCATCACCTCCGCCTTGGGGCGGCCCAGGGTGGAGTGGAGGGCAATCAGCTGGCGGTTGAGATTGCTCTCGGCCACGGTGTCGTCGTCCACCAGGGTCAGCGCGCCGACGCCGCTGCGGGCCAAGGCCTCCGCGCAGAAGCTCCCCACGCCGCCCAGGCCGAACACAGCCACGTGGGATGCAGCCAGACGTTCCATTGCTTTATCGCCCAGCAGCATGGCGCTGCGAATCAGTGCTTCATTCATGGCGGGTATTTCTCCTTTCGAGTCAATTTGCCCAGAAAAAATCCCCAAGAGGCGATGGCCTCTTGGGGACCAAAAATCTTATTTGCTGGTGAAGCGCATGCCGAAGCTGTTGGTGGTGTAGCTGACCTCACCCACAACGCCCTCTTCCCAGGCGTTGTAGTCGTTGGTGCGGAGGGTGGATTCCACCAGGTAATCCCGGTAGGTGGAACCGTAGCCGCAGAAGTACATCACATGGTAACCGTAGGAGGTCTCCACGATGCCGGTGTCGCCGGCCTGGCGGCTGGCGTCGAAGCTCCAATCCTCAAAGGCTTCTTCCATGTAGCCGGGCAGCACATTCTCATAGAGACCGCCCTCCGCGGAGTCATCAGACTTCTCATCGGCCAGGGCCGCGAAGGCTTCCTCGGTGGCGTCGCCGGCCAGGAAATCGTCCAGGATCTGCTGAGCCTCGGCCTTGGCCTCAGCCATGGCTTTCTCATCGGAGGTGTCGCTGGCCGAAACGAGAATATGCCGCACGTTGGGCAGCGAGATGGTGCGGTCATACTGGCCGATGTAGTAAAGGACGTAGTAGCCGGTCTCGCCGTTGGCGATATAGGTGGTGTCGCCGGCCTGACGGGCGTCGTCAGCCAGCCAGTCCCGGTAGAGTTCGTCGCAGCTGCTGATGGTGTAGTCTTCCCGCAGGGTGGCAGTGTCGTCCTCGTAGGTCTCCTTGGAGTCCTCGTCGGCATACTCCACGGTGTAGTCCAGGTAGGCCTGCTCGTCGCCCTGGGAGGCTTCGGCCATCTCCTTGGCCTTGGTCTCGCACTCGGCCAGGGCGGCCTCCGTGTCCACTTCCTCTTCCTCTTCGTCGGTGGAAGTGGGGACGTTGATGGAATAGACACGGAAGTTCACGCCGTCAAAGTCGTCGGTGTGTTCTTCGTAATAAGCGCTGATGTCGTCGGCAGTGTAAGTAAAGCTGTCTTCCATCTGCTGGGAATATTCGCTGGCGGTCATGGAGAGCGTGAGATATTCCCGATAGCTTTCGATGGTGCTGCCGGTACCGTAGTTTGCAGCCAGATAGGCCTGGCCGCTGGTGAAGCCGCTCATGGTGCCGTAGGCATCCAGCATGGCGATCTCATTGTCAATGGCGTCCAGACTTTCCTGGGAGAGGGCAAAATCGTTGGCAACCGCTTCGTCGTAGATAGCATAGACCTCATGAGCGCCCTTCAGAGCAGAATCCAGGAGGTAGTCGTACCAGGTGTCAAACTCATCCGACATATAGGCCTGTTCGTCGAGGGGCTTCGTCGTGTCGATGAACATGCCGAGATAATCGCCGTAGGTGTTGGCGACCTGCTGGTAAGCAGAATAGAAGAAATAGTTTACCATAGCAGGGGACAGCGTGTGTCCGCCCACGGTGGCGGCTACGGTATTGGTGACGAAAAAGCCGGTGCTGACCAGGGCGAAGAAGACGATGATTGCCACGACCAGAATGGCCGCCACAATGCTCAAAGCCGTCTTGGTGGTTTTGCTCATGCCTTTTTGTCCGGCATGGGCCTGGGTCATGTCCGCATCGGTCACAGTCTGACGCTTTTTCTTTTCGCGAGATGCGCTCATGTGGTTCATTCCTCTCATACAGTTACTTCACGTTTCGCCTAAGGCGATACCAAGCCATTATAGCGAAATTTGCGCTGGGTTGCAAGTAGGAACAGAAATTTTCCCGGGATGTCATAGAAATTTTACAACGTTCTGGTCTATTTTTGAAAAGACACCGTTGCCTTTGGAGAGAAATCGCACCGTGTGCTTGCTCAATGGGACAGAAGGCTGTATAATGAAAAAAGAAAGAAAATCCTGCCGTTCCGCAGTGTGGTTGATCGATCACGGTGCCGGAGCCATATAGAAGGAGGAGTCCCCATGCCAACGAACACCTATGAAAGCCCCCTCTCCAGCCGCTACGCCAGCCCGGAAATGCTCTATATTTTCTCGGCGGACAAGAAGTTCACCACCTGGCGGCGGCTGTGGATCGCGCTGGCCCGGGCAGAGATGCAGCTGGGATTGCCCATCACCCAGGCTCAGATTGACGAGATGGAGGCCCACAAGGATGAGATCAACTACGCCGCCGCGGCTCAGTATGAACGGCAGCTGCGGCACGACGTCATGGCCCATATCCACGCCTATGGTGATCTCTGCCCCAACGCGATGCCCATCATCCACCTGGGCGCCACCAGCTGCTACGTGGGGGACAACACGGATGTCATCCTGATGCGGGAGGGCTTGCTCCTGCTGCAGAAGAAGCTGGTCAACCTGATTGACCGCCTTACCAAGTTTGCCATGGAGTACCGCGGCCTTCCTACTCTGGGCTTTACCCACTTCCAGCCGGCGCAGCTGACCACCGTGGGCAAGCGGGCCACCCTCTGGGCCAACGAACTGGTGATGGACCTGGAGGAGTTGAACCACCGGATCGATACGCTGCAGTTCCGGGGCGTCAAGGGCACCACCGGTACCCAGGCCAGCTTCTTGGAGCTATTTGGCGGTGACCACGAAAAGGTGCGCACTCTGGAAAAGCTGGTCTCTGCGGAGATGGGCTTTGAGAAGGTGGTACCGGTCTGCGGCCAGACCTACTCCCGCAAGATGGACGCCAACGTCCTGGCTACACTCTCGGCCATTGCCCAGTCCGCCGGCAAATTTGCCACGGATCTGCGGCTCCTGTCTCACTTGAAAGAAATGGAGGAGCCCTTCCAGGATAAGCAGATCGGCTCTTCGGCGATGCCCTATAAGCGCAACCCCATGCGCTGTGAGCGCATTTGTTCCCTGGCCCGGTACGTGATTGCCGACGCTATGAATCCAGCCTTTACCGCCTACAATCAGTGGTTTGAGCGGACGCTGGACGATTCGGCCAACAAGCGCATCTCGATTCCCGAGGCATTCCTGGCTGTGGACGCTATTTTGGAGATCTATCTTAACGTCACCGATGGCTTGAAGGTCTATCCTAAGGTCATTGAGCGGCACCTCCGGGAAGAACTGCCGTTTATGGCTACGGAGAACATCATGATGGATGCCGTCAAGCGCGGCGGAGACCGCCAGGCTCTCCATGAGCGCATCCGCGTTCACTCCGTCGCGGCGGGTAAGGTGGTCAAGGAAGAGGGCGGCCAGAACGACCTGGTGGACCGGATTGCCGCAGACCCGGCTTTCGGCCTCACCAAGGAGGAGATTTTGGCCCACATGGACCCCAAGGCCTACATTGGCCGGTGCGAGGCCCAGGTGGAGGAATTTTCCGCCCTGGTGGTCGACCCCACCCGTGCCCAATGGGCTTCGCTTCTGACCGACGAGCAGCCGGAACTGAAGGTTTAATCAAAAAGAATAACAGGATACCGACGATTTTTCTGCCTCCGGCCGCTGGCCGGAGAGGACTTCCAGCCGGCTTTTCCAGTGCCGAACATATCAGGCGCCCCGGGAAAGCCGGCTTCGTTTGTTTGTGTGAAATTTATTGGTGAAATGTTGGTTTCATGGTTGACATCTGGATTGGCTTGCCGTACAATACAGATGAACAAATATAAAACAACATAAATCGTATCAAATCACAGATTACCCAGACGCCGCCGGCCGATGGGACAGAAGAAAGGAAGACAAACGCATGAAGACAAAAGCGGTGCGCATTCATGGAAAAATGGATCTTCGTCTGGAGGAGATTGACCTTCCTGAGGTCGGCCCGGATGATGTGCAGGTCAAAATTATTTCTGACAGCATTTGTATGAGTACCTATAAAGCCGCTGTCGAGGGTGCCGAGCATAAGCGTGTGCCTGACAACGTGGCGGAAAACCCCACCATCGTGGGCCACGAGTTCTGCGGTGTCATCCATGCCGTGGGCGAGAACTGGAAGCACAAGTATAAGCCCGGCGACGGCTTCGCCATTCAGCCCGCCCACTTCTATAAGGGCTCTCAGATGGCTCCCGGCTACTCCTACCCCTACTGCGGCGGCGACAGCCAATATGCCAATGTCCCCATTGAGACGCTGCTGACCGACAACCTCCTCCACTACGATTCCGATACATATTTCTACGGTTCTCTCTCCGAGCCCATGAGCTGCATCATCGGCACCTTCCACGCCATGTACCACACCAAGGCCGGCTCCTACGAGCATGATATGGGCATCGTCGAAGGCGGCAAGATGGCGCTGCTGGCCTCCGTGGGCCCCATGGGCCTGGGTGCCATCGACTACGCGCTCCACTGTGACCGCCGTCCCAGCCTGCTGGTCGTCACCGACATTGACGATGAGCGCCTGGCCCGTGCCGAGAGTATCTACACCGTGGAACACGCCAAGTCCCTGGGCATTGAGCTGCACTACGTCAACACCGCCAAGGTGGACGATCCGGTCAAGACCCTGCGTGACTTCACCGGCGGCACCGGCTACAACGACGTCATCTGCTTCGCACCTGTCAAGTCTGTTGTGGAGCAGGCCGACGCCATCCTGGGCTTTGACGGCTGCCTGAACTTCTTCGCCGGCCCCACCAACACCCAGTTCAAGGCCGAGTTCAACTTCTATAATGTCCACTACCTCTACACCCATCTGGTGGGCACCTCCGGCGGCAACACCGACGACATGAAGGAAGCCATCGCCATGATGACCAGCGGCAAAATCAACCCCGCCGCCATGGTGACGCACGTAGGCGGCCTGGATGCTGTGGTGGATACCACTTTGAATCTGCCCAACATCCGCGGCGGCAAGAAGCTGATCTACACCCAGATTGAAATGCCTCTGACGGCCATTGCCGACTTTGACAAGCTGGGCGAGACTGATCCCATGTTCAAGGAACTGGCGGAGATCACCCATCGCCACAACGGCCTTTGGAGCGCCGAGGCGGAGAAATACCTCCTCTCCTGCAAGCAACACTAAAATCTAATTTATAATTTATAGGAGTGAATACGATGGCACAAGGTGTTCTGATGCCCAAAGAGGGCATCACGGTAGAATCCTGTATCATTGGCGAATGGAAAAAGAATGTGGGCGACCAGGTCAATGTGGGCGACGTCCTGTTCACCTACGAAACCGACAAGGCTGAGTTTGAATGCGCCTCCACCGCTGCCGGCACGCTCCTGGCCAAGTTCTATGAAGACGGCGACGAGGTGCCCTGCCTGATCAACGTCTGCGCCGTGGGCAACCCCGGCGAGGAATTTGAGAGCCTGCGCGGCGTCGGTTCCGCCGGCGCTGCCGCGGCGCCCGCTGAGGCGCCTGCCGCGGCGCCCGCGCCTGCCACGGCTCCTGCCGCCGCTTCCGCCAACGTGGCCCAGGGCGTCATCATGCCCAAGGAAGGTATCACCGTCGAGTCCTGCATCATCGGCGAGTGGCAGAAGAACGTGGGCGACCAGGTCAATGTAGGCGATATCCTCTTCACCTATGAGACCGATAAGGCCGAGTTTGAATGCGCCTCCACCGCTGCCGGTACGCTCCTCGCCAAGTTCTATGAGAACGGCGACGAGGTGCCCTGCCTTATTAACGTGTGCGCTGTGGGTCAGCCCGGCCAGGAATTTGAGTGCCTGCGGGGCATTGGCGGGACGCCCGCCGCTGCCGCCCCTGCCGAGGCTGCCGCACCCGCCGCAGCTCCCGCCGCGGCGCCCGCGCCTGTCGCAGCTGCCGGCCCTGTGGCCACCGCTGTGGTCATGCCCAAGGAAGGCATCACCGTCGAATCCTGCCTGATCGGCGAGTGGCAGAAGAATGTGGGCGACCAGGTCAATGTGGGCGACGTCCTCTTTACTTACGAGACCGACAAGGCTGAGTTTGAATGCACTTCCACCGCCGCCGGCACGCTGCTGGCTAAGTTCTACGAGAACGGCGACGAAGTGCCCTGCCTGATCAATGTCTGCGCCGTGGGCAAGCCCGGTGACGCCTTTGAGTGCCTGCGGGGCATCAGCGGCAATCCCGCCGTTGCCCCTGCCGCCGCGCCTGCCGAGGCGGAGGACAGCTCTGACGACGGCTCTCCCATCTCGCCCAGAGCCAGAGCCCTGGCCGCCAAGTCCAATGTCAACCTCTCCGGCGCCAAGGGCACTGGCCCCAATGGCCGGATCATCGAGCGCGATGTGCGCCGCCTGATGGAAGAAGGCGCCTTCAAGAAGGCGCCTGTGGCCGCCGAGGCCGCGGCACCGGCCCCGGCAGCCGCCGCAGCACCGGCTCCGGCCCCCGCCGCGCCTGCTGCCGAGGCCGACTATGTGGACGTCAAGTTCAACGCTGTCCGTAAGGCCACGGCCAAGTCCATGATGAAGTCCCTCAGCACCATGGCCCAGCTGACCCAGCAATTCAGCTTCGACGCCACCCAGCTCCAGGCCTACCGGAAGATGCTCAAGGCTATGGACGGCCCCATGGGCAAGATCTCCCTCAACGACATGGTGATGTTCGCCGTCAGCCGCACGGTGCTTTCCTGCCCGGACCTCAACGCCAATATGCTGGAGGAAAACATGGTTCGGCAGTTCAAGACCGTCAACCTGGGCTTCGCCTGCGACACGCCCAGAGGCTTGCTGGTGCCCGTGATTGCCAACGCCGAGAAGAAGTCTCTGCTGGAGATCTCCATGGAGGCCAAGGAACTGGCCGCTCTGGCGCGGGATGGCAAGCTGCCGGTGGACAAGATGAATGGCGGCACCTTCACGGTCACCAACATCGGCTCCTTCGGCTGCGAGGCCTTTACCCCTGTTATCAACCCGCCCCAGACCGGCATTCTGGGCGTCTGCAACATCCAGACCAAGATCAAGTCCGTCAAGGACGGCGTCATTGAGACGTATCCGGCCATGGGTCTCAGTCTGACCTTTGACCACCGGGTGGTGGACGGCGCGCCGGCGGCCCGCTTTATGCAGGCCCTGTGCCAGAACCTGGAGAATTTCCTGACGCTGTTGGCAAAATAGAATAGAAAGGTGAGAAGGCTGTGGAAAAATTCGATGTAATCGTAGTGGGTGGCGGCCCCGGCGGCTATCTTTGCGCAGAGCGCGCGGCCCAGGGTGGGCTGAAAGCCGCTGTGGTGGAAAAACGTTGGATGGGCGGTACTTGCCTGAACGAGGGCTGTGTTCCCACAAAGAGCCTTCTCTACTGTGCCAAGCAATATGCCGCGGCCCGGCATGGCGCCGATTACGGCGTCCATGCCGAGCAGGTGGCCATTGACCATGCAAAAGTGGTGCAGCGCAAGAACCAGGTGGTCAAGACGCTGGTCAACGGCGTGAAAGGCACCATGCGCAGCCACGGCATCGCCGTCTACATGGCGGAGGCCAAGGTGCTGGGCCGGAATGCCGACGGCGATTTCCTGGTCCAGGCCGGCGACACGCAGCTCACCGGCAAGCGGCTGGTGGTTGCAACCGGCTCCGTCACAGCGGTGCCGCCGGTACCTGGCCTGAAAGAGGGCCTGGAGAGCGGCTTTGTGGTGACGAACCGCGAGATTCTCGACCTGACGGAGCTACCCAAAAAGCTGGTGTGCATGGGCGGCGGCGTCATCGGTCTGGAAATGGCCTGCTACTTCGCCAGCGTCGGCGTTCCGGTGACAGTCATCGAAATGATGCCCAAGATCGCCGGCGCCACTGACCAGGAGATCTGCGACACTCTGATGCGTACTTATCAGAAGGAGGGCATGGAGTTCAAGCTCAATGCCAAGCTCCTGGAAGTGGGGGAGGACTCCGTCACGTATGAGGATGCCGACGGGAAACACACCCTCATCTGTGACAAGATGCTGCTCTCCGCCGGACGGCGGGCCAACATCCAGGGCCTCAATCTGGAGGCGCTGCAGGTGGAGACGAACCGCGGCGCCGTCGTCACAGACCGGCATATGTGCACCAACGTGCCCGGCGTCTATGCCGTAGGCGACTGCAACGGCAAGCTGATGCTGGCTCACACCGCCTACCGCGAGGCAGAGGTGGCCGTGAACCATATGCTGGGTATCCCGGACGAGATGCGCTATGAGGCCATCCCCTCAGTCATCTACACCAACCCCGAGGTGGCCTGCGTGGGCGAGACGCAGCAGTCCGCAGAGGCCAAGGGAATGCGCGTCAAGATGGTCAAAGTGCCGATGATGTACGCCGGCCGCTACGTGGCCGAGACCCTCAACGGCGACGGCTTTTGCAAGCTGGTCTATGATCTCGAGCACAACCGCCTGGTAGGCGTGCAGATGATTGGCGCCTATGCCTCGGAGATGATCTACGGCGCAGCGCTGATGCTGGAGACCGAGCTGCCCCTGAGCCAGCTCAAGAAGCTGGTCTTCCCCCATCCCACTGTCAGTGAAGTGATTCGGGAAGGATTGTTCATGCTGTAAACGTGCCCCATGGCACTGAAACGGAACATTTAGAAAGGAAGTTTTACTTATGCCCAAGTCCTTGTTTGTGGATCCCGTAGCAACCAGAGCCTCCGGTTCCATCCATTTTGAGGATATCCCGGTCTGCACCTATAACAAGACCGTGGCCGAAGAGCGGAAGAACTACTCTGACGAAGACCTCATCCGTATCTACCGCGATATCACCATTCTCCGCGAGTTTGAGCATATGCTAACCCTGATCAAGACCCAGGCCAACTACAACGGCATCGAGACCACATATCCCGGCCCCGCCCACCTGTCCCTGGGCCAGGAGGCCTCCTGTGTCGGCGAAGCGTATCTGTTGGACAAGGACGACATCATCTTCGGTTCTCACCGGTCTCACTCCGAAATTCTGGCCAAGAGCCTTTCCTGCATCGAGAAGATGTCCGACAAAGAACTGATGGACGTCATGGAGAACTTCCTGGGCGGCAAGACCCTGCGGGCCGTGGAGAAGTTCGGCAAGACCGACAACGTCAAGGAACTGGCCATCCGCTTCATCCTTTACGGTACGCTGGCTGAAATCTTCGCCCGGGAGAACGGCTTCCATCACGGCATGGGCGGCTCCATGCACGCCTTCTTCCTGCCCTTCGGCGTCTATCCCAACAACGCCATCGTCGGTGGCTCCGCCACCATCGCAGCCGGCGCTGCCCTCTATAAGAAGAACAACGACAAGAAGGGCATGGTCGTCTGCAACATTGGCGACGCGTCCCTGGGCTGCGGCCCCGTGTGGGAAGCCTTCAACTTCGCCGCCATGGATCAGTACAAGACCCTGTGGGAAGAGGGCCGCAAGGGCGGTCTGCCGGTGATCTTCAATGTCTTCAATAACTCCTACGGCATGGGCGGCCAGACCCGCGGCGAGACCATGGCCTATGACCTGCTGGCTCGGATCGGCGCCGGCATCACCCCCGATCAGATGCACGCCGAGCGTGTGGACGGCTGGAACCCCCTGGCTGTCATCGACGCCTATCGCCGCAAGAAGGAACTGATCGCCAATGGCGATGGCCCTGTGCTGCTGGACGTTGTCACCTACCGTCTGGTGGGCCACTCCACCTCCGACCAGAACGCCTACCGTACCAAGGAGGAGATCGAAGCCTGGCGCTCTTACGATCCCATCATCACCTACCGCAAGGCTCTGGTGGACGCCGGCGTCGCGCCCGACAGCAAGTTTGAGGAGATCCTCAAGGAGACCAGCGAGCGTATGACCATGGTCTGCCGCGCTGCTTCCGATAAGGAGATCAGCCCCTATGTGGACTTCCACAAGAACCCCGACTATGTGGCCAACCTGATGTTCTCCAACGAGACCGTCCGCTCCATGGACCCCAACGGCGAGATTCGCGTCACCGGTCCCAAGGAGAGCTGCAAGCGCTATGCCGACCTGGCCAAGAAGGAGCACTCCGCTTTCGATGCCGACGGCAAGCCCTTCTCCAAGATGAAGGTCTACAACATCCGCGACGCTATCTTTGAGCCGCTGATCAACAAGTATTATGAAGATCCCACACTGGTCGCCTATGGCGAGGACGTCCGCGACTGGGGCGGCGCCTACGCCGTGTACCGCGGCCTGATGGACGTGATTCCCTATAGCCGTCTCTTCAACTCCCCGATTTCCGAGGCTGCCATCGTAGGCTCCGCCGTTGGCTATTGCATGTGCGGTGGCCGCGCCGTCGTGGAGCTGATGTACTGCGACTTCCTGGGCCGCGCCGGTGACGAGGTCTTCAACCAGATGTCCAAGTGGCAGGCCATGTCTGCCGGCATCCTGAAGATGCCCATGATCCTGCGTATGTCCGTTGGCGCTAAGTACGGTGCCCAGCACTCTCAGGACTGGGCCGCGCTGATGGCCCACATCCCTGGCCTGAAGGTCTTCTTCCCCGCGACGCCTTACGAGGCCAAGGGCATTATGCAGGCTGCCCTCAACGGCACCGACCCCTGCGTCATCATGGAGTCCCAGAGAATTTACGACAAGGGCGAGGAATTCCACCAGGGCGGCGTGCCCACCGAGGAGTACGAGTGGAAGCCCGGTGCGGTCAATAAGGTTCGCGACGGCAAGGATCTTTCCATCTTCACCATCGGCGCCACCCTCTACCGCGCCATGGACGCCGCCAAGGAGCTCTCTGAGAAGTACGGCTTGGAGGCCGACGTTATCAGCATGCCCTCTCTGGTGCCGCTGGACTATACCGAACTGGTGGAGTCCGTCAAGAAGACGGGCCGTGTGGTGCTGGCCTCCGACGCCTGCGCCCGTGGCAGCTTCCTCAATGACATTGCGCAGAACCTCTCCACGCTCTGCTTCGATTATCTGGATGCGCCGGTGGTGGTCATTGGCGCCAAGAACTGGATCACGCCTCCCTACGAGTTTGACGAGTTCTTCTTCCCGCAGGCCGAGTGGATCGTGGACGCTGTCAATGCCCGGATCGTGCCGCTGGAGGGCTATGTCTCCAAGACGACGCCTACCGAGGCTGAGATCATTCGCACCGCGAAGGCCGGCGTGTAATACCATATGGATATTCAAAAGGTAAAAGCCGCCATATTTGACTTGGACGGCACCCTTTTGGATACGTTGGGCGATATCGGCACAGCCGCCAACGAGGCGCTGTGCCGGTATGGCTTGCCTGCGCATCCAATTTCGGAGTACCGCAGCTTGGTGGGCCACGGCATTCGGACGCTGTTCCGTCAAGCCGTCCCCGCGAATACATCCGAGGAACTATATGACAAGGCGCTGTCGTTCTATCTCGGCTATTATCCGGAGCATTGCATCGTTCACACGGCGTATTTCCCCGGCGTGCAGGAATTTCTGAAGAAACTGGACGCCAGGGGGATCCGCCTGGCCGTGATCTCCAACAAAACCGAAGCCACCAGCCATAAGATCATCTCGCACTTTTTCCCGGATACCCAGTGGGCCTTTGTCTGGGGGAATAATGGTTCGCGGCCGCTGAAGCCCGCGCTGGACGCGGGGCGGCTGGCCTGCGAGACGCTGCGGCTGAATCCGGAGGAGATTCTCTATGTGGGCGACGGCGACACGGATATGGAGTTTGCCTCCAAGATGGGCTTCATTGCCGCCGGCGTCACCTGGGGTTACCGGGACGCGGACGTGCTGCTGGCTGCCGGCGCTGACTTCCTGTCCGGTTCTTTCCGGGCGCTGGAAGAGAAGCTGGGCCTGATTTAGGCGTTGCAAGCATCCTGCGCATTCAAACATTCGGCAGCGGAGTTGCGGCTCTGCTGCCGAAATCTTTGTTTACAAAATTGCTACAATATTCCCTTTCATTTCCGGAAAAAATCGTGTATCATAATGTCTAATGCTTCGCCCGGAATTTGACCTGCGTCGAGGGGAACCGGAATTCTCTATGCCTGCTTGCAGGCATTCCTGGAGGGAAACGTTTGAAACGGTTGCGCTTGTCCTTTGCCTTTTGGCTGGGAACGATTTTGTTTTGGGAACTGACGCTGCATCTGGCAGTGTTCCAGAGTCTTTCCCGCGGTTTGCCGATGGTGGGCTTTTCCATTGCCGCTGCGGCGCTGGTGTGCCTGCTGACGGCGCTGCCCCGCTGGCCGGGAAAACTCTTTGCCTGGATCTTGCCGCCGGTTTTGTATTTGGTCTATGCAGTGCAGCTGGTCTATGAAGAGATTTTTGGCTCCCTATTGTCTGTCGCTTTCGTCTCCATGGGCGGAGAGGCCATCACGGCCTTTTGGTCCATTTTGATTGCCGCGTTGTGGAAGCGTCTGTGGCTGCTGCTCTTGATGGCGCTGCCGCTGGTGGCGTTTTACGTGCTGCGGGCGAAAAAACGCTTTCCCACAGCGGAGAGCTGGATGGACTTGGGCGTCGTGCTGGTTGTGGCGGTGGTGGCTGCAGTGGGTACTTGGGCGGTCCTGCCGCAGTTTGGACCGGGCATCAACGACCCTGCGGCACTCTTCCGCAATCCCACCGCCACGGTGGACCGTTGGACGGAGAACTTTGGCGTGCTGACTGCCAGCGTGCTGGATGTCAAGCGGCAGGGGAGTGCGGCCCGCGGGGAGATGACAGCCGAACTGACCGATGCTGTGAATCTCGAAGCGGAGGAGTCACCGGAAGTGGAGCGGAATATCCTGGAGGAAATCGACTTTGATGCGCTGAACGCCGCCACGGACGAAGAGAGCCTCCAGACACTCAACCGCTATTTCTCATCCCTGACCGGAACGGCCAAGCACGAATACACCGGATATTTTGAAGGCTACAACCTGATTGTGATCTGCGCGGAGGCGTTCTCCAACTATCTCATCGATCCGGAGCTGACGCCCACGCTCTACCGCATGAGCCAGGAGGGCTTCGTCTTTGAAAACTTTTATAATAGCTTTCCCAATCTGACGACCAACGGCGAGTATTCCCTCTGCATGGGGATGATGCCGGACCTGAGCCGGATGAGCTTCGCTGTGTCCGTGCAGAATTACCTGCCTTATTGTCTGGGAAATGTCTATCAGGCACAGGGCCTGCCTGCCTATGCCTACCACAACAACGTGGGAACCTTCTATAACCGAATCAACACCCATACCAATATGGGCTACGAGTTCAAGGCCTTGGACTTCGGCCTGGACATGGAGCCCGGAACGCCGACTTCTGACCTGGAGATGCTGGAGAAGACCGTGGACGACTATCTGACCCAAGAACCCTTCCACGCTTACTATATGACTTACTCAGGCCACGCCGAGTACAACTTCACCGACAACGATATGTCGGTGCAGAACGAGGCACTGGTAGAGGGCATCGAGGGCTCCGAAGGCCTTCGCGCGTATCTCGCCTGCCAGCTGGAGCTGGAGAAGGCCATGACGTATCTTCTGGAGCGGCTGGAGGAGGCCGGGATTGCCGATCGGACCGTGGTGGTTCTGACAGGCGATCACATGCCCTACGGCCTCTCGGACGAGGACTATGCCGCGCTGGCCGGCGATGCGACGGAAGAGCCCTTCTGGCAGTATCGCAACAGCTTTATCTGCTGGAATGGCGGCATGGACGAGCCGGTGGTGGTGGAGGACTACTGCTGTACCCAGGATATCCTGCCGACGGTTCTCAACTTGATGGGCCTGCCCTATGATTCCCGGCTCCTCACCGGACGCGATGTACTGGCACCCGGCACGCACTTGGCTGTTTTGAAGGACAGCAGCTTCCTTACCGATTCCGTGATCTACGACGCTGCCTCAGGCACCTTTACCTGGAACGGGGAAGAGGACGAGGCGCTGGCGGAGCAGCTGCTCCAGTCGGTGAGCAATCAGTTTGCCGTGGCCTCGGCCATTTTGAGTACCGATTACTACGGCTATGTTTACGACACCCTGGGCCTTGCGAAAGTGGAGGAGACAGGACCGACCTACGCCAGCTACGCCGATATCGAGGGCAAGTGGTATGAAGATTCGGTGGAACTGCTGACGCTCTATGGCGCTCTCAGCGGCGGCGGCACCGGTAGCTTTGAAGGCGACGAGCCGGCCAGCCGGGCCGATTTTGTCACCATGATCGCCCGGGCGCTGGGGCAGGGCAGCTCTGCGGACGACGGCGAAATTCCCTTCACCGACGTGCCGGCGGATGCCTGGTACTTTGCGCCGGTCCAGCTGGCCTGGAAATCCGGCTGGCTGGAGGAGCAGGAGACCTTCCGTCCCCTGGAGACCATCACGGCCAAGGAGGCATGGGGTTTTCTGGCTACCGTGGGAGAATCCTGCGGCATTGACGACAGTCTCACCTGGGCGCAAGAGGTCTGGGCCGAGGCCGAGGCGCAGCAGCAGGCGGCGCTCCCGGATTGGGACAATTCCCTTGTCACCCGCGGCGCGGCGGCTTATCTGGCTGCGGCTTTGGTGGAAGTTTTGAACGAAAATGCCATGTAAGAAAAAGAACCCGGCCCAGCGCAAAAGCGCCGCCGGGTTCTGAGACTGTCAAAAAACTATGATATAGAGCGCTGCAACAGAGCAGCGGGGGGTGTGTGCGGGGGGCAAAGGGCCCCCTGCGCGTTCAATCAGGTCGTTTTTGCAACTTTTTGAAGTTGCAAAAACGGGGGACAGCGGGGCGAAAATACTTTTTCGACACGCTGAGAACCCGGCGGCGCGAAGAGCGCCGCCGGGTTCTTTGGCATCTAGCTTTCTATGGCGTTTAGGGCCGCTTCAAAGAACGACTCCCGCATAGCGGGGGCTGCTTTGCATATGAGGGCCGCCGTCTCTGGCAGCCTGGGGCAGTCCATGCCGCCGTGTCCGCTGCGGCTGTGGGCGGCGGCGGTGATGACGCCGGGGGGGGCGGTTGTCCGGAAAGGCCCACATAACGCGCCCTCCAAAAAATGGGGCCGAAGCGTATCGGCCCCGAAAATTAGGAAACTCAGGTGTATTGCTCCACCTTGATGAGGTTGGTATTGCCGGAGGTGCCATTGGTAACGCCGCCGGTGATGACGATTCGGTCCCCGGTAGTCAGCCCCAAGGCGGATTGGGCCAGCTTCTTGGCCGTGTAGAACAGCACCTCCGTGGAGGGAAGCTCCTCACACATGATGGGTGTGACGCCCCAGGAGAGGGCCAGCTTCCGCCAGGTCTTCTTGTTGGTAGTCAGGCCCACGATGTCCATCGGGGGCCGGAACCGGGAGACCAGCCGTACCGTGCCGCCGGAGAGGGAGCAGGCTACGATGGCCTTGGCGTTGATGTCGATGGCCATGCCGCAGGTGGCGTGGGAGATGGCGTCGATGATGTTGTGAATCTCAAACTGGTTGGAGTGGAAGCGGCTCTTGAAGTCGATGGCCTGCTCTGTCCACTCGGCGATTTTGGACATGGTAGCCACGGCCTCCACGGGATATTTGCCCATGGCGCTCTCGCCGGAGAGCATGATGGCGCTGGTTCCGTCGTACACGGCGTTGGCTACGTCGGAAATCTCAGCCCGAGTGGGGCGGGGGTTGTAGATCATGCTCTCGAGCATTTCCGTGGCGGTAATGACCCGCTTGCCCAGCAGGCGGCACTTGGTGATGAGCTGCTTCTGGATGGCGGGAAGCTGCTCAAAGGGAATTTCCACGCCCATATCGCCGCGGCCGATCATAATGCCCTCGCAGCGCTGGCAGATTTCCTCGATGTTGTCTACACCGGGCTGGTTTTCGATCTTGGCGATCAGGGCGATGTCGTCGCCGCCGTTGGCGCGGAGGAAGTCACGAACCGCGTCCAGATCCTTGGCGCAGGAGACGAAGGAGCAGGCGATATAGTCTACCTCGTTGGCTATGCCGAAGAGGATATCCTGCTTGTCCTGTTCGCTGAGGTAGGGCTGGCTGAGAATTTTACCAGGGAAACTCATGCTCTTGCGGTCAGAGAGGACGCCGCCGATCTTGGTGGTGCAGTGGATATCTTTGCCCTGAATCTTCTCCACCTGGAAGGAGAGAAGTCCGTTGTTGAGCAGGATGGTGTCGCCCACCTCCAGGTCGTTTACCAGACCGGGATAGGAGATGGAGACCTCCTTCTGGCTGCCTTTTACGTCCCGAGCCGTGAAGGTAAAGGGATCGCCGTCCTGCAAGGTAATTTTGCCGCCTTCGAAGGTCTTGATGCGGAATTCAGGACCCTTGGTATCCAGCATGATGGCAATTGGCAAATTCAAGGCTTCCCGCACCTTTTTGATGGTGCTCATCTTTTTGAAATGTTCCTCGTGGGAACCGTGGGAGAAGTTCAGCCGCGCCACGTTCATGCCGGCGAGGCATAACTTGGTGAGAACCGCTTCACTTTCACTGGCGGGACCGATGGTGCAGATAATCTTGGTTTTTCGCATAGAGGTGCCTCCTGAACTTCGATGTACGGGTATTTTGACAGAGCGTAGCCGCCTATATATTATGCCACAAAATGAGGCGGTTGGGGAGATGAAAAACGGAAAAATATGTTAAGAAAGTGCAAAAAATGGCCTGGAACGAAATCCCAGGCCATTTTTCCGGTCAGAGAATTGCTTTCTGATAGGCCTTGATTCCCAGCGCCAGCAAATCCATGGCACGCGAAAGGTCTTCTTCTTTGAGAACGTATGCGATGCGGACTTCATTGACGCCGTTGCCGGGTGTTGCGTAGAAGGAGTGCCCGGGAGAGAACATCACAGTCTCTCCGTGATCTTCAAAGTCGGTCAGAAGCCACTGCTGGAATCGATCCGCGTCGTCGATGGGAAGCGCAGCCATCAGGTAGAAGGCGCCGTCGGGGGTACGGCATGTGACGCCGGGGATGGTGCGAAGCTTTTCCATCACGGTGTCCCGCCGGCGCTGGTATTCCAGGCGCATTTCGTCAAAGTAGTGCTGGTCCACCGTGTAAAGGGCGGCGGCGGCAACTTGATCCAGCGTGGCGACGGACAGGCGGGCCTGGCAGAACTTCATTGCCTCGGCCATCAGAGCCTTGTTTTTGGAGATCAGGCAGCCAATTCTGGCGCCGCAGGCGGAGAAACGCTTGGAGACCGAGTCAATGATGACCAGGTTCCCGTTGGGATCGTCCAGCGCTCCCATGGTGACAAGGCCCTCGCCGTTGTAGAAGAACTCCCGGTAGACCTCGTCGCAGATGAGATAGATATCATGTTCCCGGGCGACATCCAGCAGCATCTGCCGCTCCTCCGCCGTCAGCGTCACGCCGGTGGGGTTGGAGGGGTTGGTAATCATGATGGCTCTGGTGTTTTCGTGGATCAAGGCCTCGATTTTTGCCCGATCGGCGTAGTGATAGCCCTCCTCCGGGGATGTGGGGATGGGGCAGACGCGGCCGCAGGCCGCGCGGATGAAGGTGGCGTAGTTTGGATAGTAGGGCTCTGGAATCAGCACTTCACTGCCGGGATCCAGGATGCACTGCATTACAATGCTCAGCGCCTCGGAGCCGCCGGTGGTGGCGAGAATTTCCGACTCGTCGTAATGGGCGCCAAGGCGGGCATAGTAAGCCTGTACCGCGTGGAGGTAAGAGGGGACGCCGGGCGACTCGGCATATTCCAACACAGGATCGGCAAAATTGCGCACGGCGTCAAAGTAAACCTGGGGCGTGGCGATGTCCGGCTGTCCGATATTCAGATGATAAATCTTGCGGCCCTTGGCCTGTGCCTCTACCGCGAAGGGATGGAATTTCCGCATAGGGGAGAGTTCACAGGTTTGAACGCGCTGAGAGAGTTTCATAGCGGTTCCTCCTTAGGGTCACGCCGCACTGCGGCGCAACGCGATTAAGGATCATTATACACCATGGAGGAAGGATTTGCAATTGTCTGCGGGAAGAATTGCAGATTTTAGCACAGTTTGTAAAGGCAGCCCATCGGGCAGGCCTCCACGCAGGCGCCGCAGCCGGTGCAGCGGCCCGAATCGAGAACCGCCAGATTGTTTTTCACGGTAATGGCGCCGCTGGAACAGGCCTTTTCACATTTTTTGCACCCGATGCAGCCGACGCCGCAGGCCATCTTGGCAACGGCGCCCTTGTCCTGGCTGCTGCATCCTACCACGATCTTGGCTGCGGCGGGAATCAGGGAAATGAGATGATTGGGGCAGACCTTCGTGCAGATGCCGCAGCCGGTGCAGAGCGTCCGGCTGACGCTGGCCAGGCCTTCCGCCACGGAGATGGCGCCGTTGGGGCAGGCCTTGGCGCAGTCGCCGTAACCAAGGCAGCCGTAGGAGCAGCGTCCGTCGCCGGCAAACATCAAGTTCACGCCGGCGCATGTGGCGATGCCAGCATACTCGCATTTTTTCCCCGAATGAACCAGGCCGCCGTGGCAGCCGATATAGGCCCGCACCTCTGTCACGTCGCCGGCGTCCACCCCCAGCACAGCCGCCACGGCCGCAGCGGCGTCAGCCCCGCCGGGCACGCAGAGATTGGGGGCCGCCTCTCCCGCGGCAAGCGCCTGGGCATAGCCGTCGCAGCCGGCAAAGCCGCAGGCGCCGCAGTTGGCACCGGGGAGGCAGGCGCGAACCTGGACATAGGTTTCGTCCACCGGGACGGCCATAAACTTGGAGGCTGCCACCAGCATCCCAGCGGCCAGCAGGCCGATGACGGTGACGGCGATCACGGGAATGAGAATTTCCATCCTGTCGCCCCCTTATCCGAAGAGATTGGTGATGATTCCGGCGAAACCAAAGAAGGAGAGGGACACGATGGCCGCGGAGATCAGCGTGATGGGCAGACCTTCAAAGGACTTGGGCGGTTTCGCCACGGCCACCCGGGAGCGAACACCGGAGAAGAGGACCATGGCCAGGAAGAAGCCCAGGCCGCAGCCCAGCGAGGTCAGCATGGAGTCTATAAAGCCGAGGCCGTCGCGGATGTTGTTGACCGTGACGCCCAGCACGGCGCAGTTGGTGGTGATGAGCGGGAGATACACGCCCAGGGAGGCGTGTAGTGCCGGGAGATAGCGCTTGAGAATGATCTCCACCAGCTGCACCAGCGCCGCGATGACCAGAATGAAGACCACCGTCTCCATGTACGTAAAGTCGATCCAGCCGCTGAGCAGGTAGTGGTAGATGGGCCAGGTGACGGCGGTGGCCAGGAGCTGGACGAAGATGACGGCCAGAGACATCCCGGTAGCCTGATCCAGCTTTTTGGACACGCCCAGGAAGGGACAGATACCCAGGAACTTCACCAACACATAGTTGTTGGTGATGGCGGCGGTGAGGATGGTGACAAGCACGGCCTTCACTTCGCTTCACACTCCTTTCCCTGGCAGCCTTCGGCGGCGGGGCAGCCGGCGCAGCCGCCCTGAGGCTTCTTTTTCCCGTGGGTCAGCTTGTTGACCAGGGCGATCATGCAGCCGAAGATGCAGAAGCCGCCGGGCGCCATGGAGAGAATCGAGATTGGGTTGTCGGAGAGCCAGGGAATGGGGTATCCCAGGAAGCTGCCGCTGCCGAAGACCTCGCGGATGGCGGCCATGGCCGTCAGTGCGAGGGTGAAGCCCAGGCCCATGCCGACGCCGTCCAGAGCGGAATCCAGAACGGTGTTCTTGCTGGCAAACATCTCCGCCCGTCCCAGGATGATGCAGTTGACCACGATCAGCGAAAGGTAGACGCCCAGCGCTTCGTAGAGGCTGTAGGCGTAGGCCTCCAGCAGCATGGAGACCACTGAGACGAAACCCGCGATCAATACGATGTAGCAGGGGATGCGCACTTGCTCGGGAATGGCCCGGCGCAGGGCGGAAATGGCCGCATTGGAGCAGATCAGCACCGCCGTGGCGGCCAGTCCCATGCCGATGGCGGCGGAGACCGAAGTGGAGATAGCCAGCGTGGGGCAGGTGCCCAGCACCAGCACCAGGACCGGGTTTTCCCGGACAAGGCCCCGAATGAGAATAGACAGTTTGGAACGCTTCATGCCTCATCCCCCTTTCACCGCGTCAAAGGCGGCAAAGCAGTCGCGGACGCAGCCCTCATAGGCATCCGAGGTGATGGTGGCGCCGGAGATGGCGTCCACGGCGGAGAGGGAGCTGTCCTGCCCGATGTACTGGCCGGTGTAGCCGGCGTAGGCGGTCTGCCCGCCGAGGGTCTTGGTCTCGCTGGTGACGTCGATGGTGGCCACTTGGACGATGACGCCGGTGGGATCGATGGCGGCCATTACGGTGATGTCGCCGTCAAATCCGCGGCCTTGAGCGGTGAAGACGTAACCCACAACATGCCCGGCGCCATCCAGCCCCGCATAGGCGGCGGTGACGGTTTCCGGCAAGGCGTCGGAGGGGAGAACCTCAAAGGCCGCCGCCTGGGGCAGCACAGCCCGGCGGCTGGCATCCTCCCGGGTCTGGGCGGCGGCGGTGATGATCGGCGCGGTGAAATGGTTCACCACGGCCAGGGCGGCAGAGGTGACGAGGCAGATGGCCGCCAGCACCACGATGCTCTTGATACCGACCTTTTTCAATGCGCGGCACCTCCCAACGGCTTGGATCTGGTCCATTTGGAGAGATAAGGCGTGAGGATATTCATAAAGAGAATGGCGAAGGAGACGCCCTCGGCGTAGCTGCCCCACTGGCGGATCAGCACCGTGAAGAGGCCGCACCCCAGCCCGAAGAGGACCCGGCCCCAATTGGTGGAGGGAGTGGTGGCGTAGTCGGTGGCCATGAAGATGGCGCCCAGCAGCAGGCCGCCCGAGAGAATCTGATAGAGGGCGTAGGAGAGCGAGCCGCTCAGGGGCCAGGAGAGGAGGAACACCACGGCCACGAACACCACCGGCGTGTGCCAGGAGATCACCTTGCGAATCAGCAGGTACGCAAAGCCCAGCAGCAGCGCCAGGCCGCTGACCTCGCCCAGGCAACCGCCCTTGAGGCCCAGGAACATATGCCACAGGGAGGGCAAGGCGCTCATGTCTCCGGCCCGCATCAGCGCCAGAGGCGTGGCGGAGGAGACGGCGTCGGGGAATTGCCAGGCCGTCATGGCCTGGGAAAAGGAGAGAAACAGCACGATCCGTCCCACGATGGCCGGGTTGGCGAAGTTGCGGCCGATGCCGCCGAAGAGCTGCTTGACCACCAGAATGGCGATGATGCTGCCCAGGGCGGCCTGCCACAGCGGGATCGTCGCCGGCAGATTGAAGGCCAGCAGCACGCCGGTCACAGCGGCGGAGCAGTCCCCGATGGTGATGTCCCGGCCCACGGCCTTTTCAAAGAGATACTCCGTCAAAACCGCCGCGGCCACGGCCACCGCCGTCACCAGCAGGGCGCGCCAGCCGAAGAGCCAGACGGCCGCCGCCAGGGCGGGGACCAGGGCGATGAGGACGTCCCGCATCAGCACGCTCGTGGTGGTGCGGGTGAACATGTGCGGCGAGGAGGATACCAGGAGCTTCATTTTTTCACCGCCTCCCTTTGCTGTCTGGCCCGGAGATAGGGCGCCACCAGCGCCTTGGCCAGGCGGTTGGTCTGCACCAGGGGCCGGTGGGCCGGGCAGATGTAGCTGCAGCAGCCGCATTCCATGCAGAGGTTGACCTTCAGGGCGGCCAGGGCCTCCACGTCGCCGGCGGCGTAGGCGTCCTCCACCTCGGCAGGCATCAGCCGCAGGGGACAGTGGCCGATGCAGCGGCCGCAGCGGATGCAGGCCGTGGGCTTGGGCGGGACGGAGTCCGCCTCGGCGAAGGCCAGCACCGCGTTGGTATTTTTGAGAATCGGCTCGCTGAGTTCCGGTACGGCGATGCCCATCATCGGCCCGCCGTAGAGGACCTTTTTCGGCTCTGCCTTGAAGCCGCCGCAGAAGGCGAAGACGTCGGCCAGCGACGCGCCGATGGGGGCGACCAGGTTTTGGGGATTTCGGACGGCGCTGCCGTCCACGGTGACGCACTTTCGCACCAGCGGCAGCCCCAGCTCCAGATACCGGGCGATGGAGGCCAGGGTGGTGACATTGATGACGATGGCGCCCACGTCGACGGGCAGCTTCCCCTCGGGGACCAGGCGGCCCATGGTGTGGTAGATCAGCACCTTTTCACCGCCCTGGGGGTACATGGAGGGCAGAGAGCAGACCTCCATGGCGGTCTCGTGCCGGCAGAGGGATTCAAAGAGGGAGATGCACGCCGGCTTGTTGTCCTCAATGGCGAAGAGAATTCTCGGCGCCCGGAGGTAGGTTTGGAGCAGCCTTGCCCCGTCCATCACCAGCCGGGACTGATCCAACATGGTGCGGGTGTCGGAGGTGATGTAAGGCTCGCATTCGGCGCCGTTGACGATGACTGCGTCGATCTTGACCATGTTTTTCACCGTCAGCTTCACCGAGGTGGGGAAGCCCGCGCCGCCCAGGCCGACGATGCCGCTGTCGGTCAGGGCCTGGAGGAACTCCTCCTGGCTGTGGATTACCGGCGGGCGGAGCGTCTCGCACCGGGCCATCAGTCCGTCGGATTCAATGGTGATGGCGGGCATCCGGCGTCCGCTGGAGGCGAGAAAGCTGTCGATCCGCTTGACAGTGCCGGAAATGGAGGCGTGGACCGGGGAGGAGACGAAGCCGTCGGCTTCGGCGATCCGCTGGCCCATCTTCACGTAATCGCCCACCTTGACCAGGGGCCTCGCCGGCGTGCCGATGTGCATGGACATGGGGATGGTGACGGATTGGGGGCAGTCCATGATCCTGGCGGCCATGGAGGCGGTGTTTTTGCGGTGAGGAACGTGGACGCCGTGCATCTTCATTTGCAGCCAGAGCTTCATCTCCCATCGACCTTCCTTTCCTTCTTGCGCTGATCTGCCTTGAGACGTTTGATTACTAGCTGCGCGGCCAGGCCGGTCAGAGAGCCGGCGGCCATGGCGGCCAGCAGCATGACGGGGAGGTACCAAAATACGGCGCGGCTTTGGAGAATCAGGGCCGCCGCGGCCAGTTGGCCCACCTGGTGGGCCATGGCGCTGAAGACGCTGAGAATCCAGAGCTGCCCCGGGGCGAAGCACTGCCGCAGCAGCGCCAGGACGGCAAAGGCCAAGAGGCCGCCTGAGAGACTGTAGGCGATGGCGGACACCTGGCCGGTCAGGGTGCAGCCCAGCAAAATCCGCACCAGCAGCAGCGCCAGCGCCGCCGGCGGGTCCAGATAGACGTAGGTGAAGAGGGTGAAGATGTTGCTGAGTCCCAGCTTGATGCCCGGAATCGGGGCCAAGGGCGGCAGCTGGGCCTCCAGCAGATAGACGCACAGGGAGGCGGCGGTGAGCAGGGCCAGGGCGGCCAGCCGCCGGGTGCGGCTCACGAGCCGTCGGCCCATCGGACGATGAGCCGGTGGGGGAGGCACGTGATCGGCGTGCTGCCGGACTGCAGCGGGCCGTGCTGGACGCAGACCTGGTTGTCACAGTCGGCCTCCGAGACATAGACGGTCTCCGGGGTGATGGTCAGCACGTTATAACCCCCTTCCCAGGGAATGGTGATGGTGTAGGGCGACGAGACCTGCGAGAGGTCCAGGGTGTACAGAAGCTGCCCGTCCTGGCTCACCAGCACAGTGGGGCCGTGGCCGCGCCGGGCCATCCAGAGGATGGCCGTCAGGGAGAGCGCCGCGATCAGGCCGAGAATCAGAAGATACCAACGGGTCTTCATTGGGCGATCACCTCATAGTCCTCCGAACAATGGAATCGCCCGTCCAGCCCTTCGGTGATGGATATGCCGTCGTCGGTCAAAAAGACCGCCTCAAAGTCCACGGGGCAGCTGCGCCAGAGCGCCGCGCCGTTCTGAAGGCCCAGGACGAAGAGGGCTGTGGAGAGGCCGTCGGCCCAGGTGTCGTCCTCGCAGAGGACTGTCACGGACTGCAGGCCTGTCTCGGCGGAGCAGCCGGTCTCCGGGTCGAAGATGTGGTGGTAGGTCTTCCCATCCTGGGAGAAATAACGCTGATAGTCGCCGGACGTCACCACGGCGCAGTCCGTGACCTCCACGGTGCCGCAGTAGCCGCCCGGATTATCCGGGTCGGCGATGCCCACGACCCAGGGGCTGCCGTCGGGCTTGGCGCCGACGGCCCGGATATTGCCGCCGAGATTGAGCAGGGCGGAGGTGACGCCCTGGTCCCGCAGGACCATTGCCGCGCTGCCGGCGGCGTAGCCCTTGGCGATGCCGCCCAGGTCCACGGCCATGCCGGGCGTCTCCAGCGTGGCCTCCAGCCCCTCCAGGCGCAGGCGTTCAAAATCCACCAGCGCCAGGGCCGCCGCCAGCTCCGCCGCGTCCGGTACGGCGGGGGCGCCGTCGTACCAGCCCCACAGGCGGACCACCGGGCCGATGGTGATGTCCAGGGCCCCGCCGGAGGCCAAGGAAATCTCCCGGGCCGCAGCCAGCAGCGCCGCCGTCTCTGGCGAGAGGGTCAGCGCCCCCTGGGCGTTGAGCCGGGCGACGTCGCTCTGGGGATTCCCGATGGAAAAGAGCTGCTCCAGCCGGAGAATTTCCGCCTGCGCGGCGTCCAGCGCGGCGCTGTCGCCGTAGGCCTCCAGGGTGATGACGGTGTCCATGGCGAAGAACTCCCGCCGCACCGGTTCGGCGGCGCAGCTACAGAGAACGGAGAGGAGCAGCACACAAAGAATCCACTTTCGCATGGCACGCCACCTCTCCGGGAACATGATTTACGATATTAAACTAATCATAACAGATTGCGGGGAAAAGTCAATAAAATATCTGCGGATGAATTGGGGAATACTAGTTAAAATCTATAAAAAATTTAACGCGCTGCTGTATAAAATGCTAGATCTGCCACCACGGCCTCGGCACAGCGCATCCCGTCCACCGCGGCGGATAGGATGCCGCCGGCGTAGCCGGCGCCCTCTCCGCAGGGGTAGAGGCCGGACACGGCGGAGCGGCAGTTTTCATCCCGCACGATGCGCACCGGGGAGGAGCTTCTGGTCTCCGGCGCGGTGAGAACGGCGTCGGGGGTGCAGAAGCCGCGGAGCTTTTTGTCCAGGGCGGGGATGGCCTGCTCCAAAACGGCGGTGATGGCCTCCGGCAGCACCTGGTGGAGATCGCACAGCGTGACGCCGGGGCGATAGGTGGGCTTGACGCGGCCCAGAGCCTGGCTGGGGCGCTTTTGCAGAAAATCCCCCACCAGCTGGGCCGGGGCGCGGTAGCTGCCGCCGCCGGCGGCAAAGGCCCTGGCCTCCAGCTCCCGCTGCCAGTACATCCCGCCCAGGGGCGAGGAATCGGGGAAGTCTTCGGGGTGCAGTGTCACCAACAGGGCGGCGTTGGCGTTTTCGCCGTCCCGGGCGGCGTTGCTCATGCCGTTGGTGACGACCCGGCCCGGCTCGGAGGCGGCGGCCACTACCTGTCCGCCGGGGCACATACAGAAGGTGTAGGCGGAGCTGCCGTCGGGGAGGCGGACGTTGAGCTTGTAGTCCGCCGGCGGCAGCAGGCCGGTCTCGGCCATGGGGCCGTATTGGCTCCGGTCAATCAGCGTCTGGGGATGCTCGATCCGCACGCCCATGGAGAAGGGCTTCGGCTCCATGGGGACGCCCAGACTGTGGAGCGTCTCAAAGGTATCCCGGGCGCTGTGGCCGATGGCCAGAATCACCTGGTCGCAGGGGAGAAGCGCCGTCTCGCCGCCTTGGCGCACCCAGAGGCCGGTGAGCCGCCCATCCGCCAGGGCGAGGGACGTCACCTTCGCGCCGAAGCGCACTTCGCCGCCCAGCTCCAGAATCCTGGCCCGGAGGCGCTGCACCACCTGGAGCAGCACGTCGGTGCCCACATGGGGCTTGGCGTCATAGCAGATTTCCTCCCCGGCTCCGGCGGCGGCGAATTGCTCCAGCACCCACTGGCAGCGGGGATTGTGGATGCCGGAATTGAGCTTGCCGTCGGAGAAGGTGCCGGCCCCGCCCTCGCCGAACTGCACGTTGCTCTCCGGGTCCAGCTGGCCGGTGCGCCAGAAGTGTTCCACCTGCTCGTGGCGGGTCTGGGCGTCCCGGCCCCGCTCCAGCACCAGGGGCTTTAAGCCTGCCTGGGCCAGCACCAGCGCCGCGAACATTCCGCCGGGGCCGAAGCCCACGACCACCGGACGGCGCCGGGGCGTCACAGCCGGCTGGGGCAGCTGGTAGACATAATCTTCCGCCAGAGAAAGCCTGGGGTGTTTCAGCCTTTTGAGCAGGGCCTGCTCGTCCTGCCGCAGCGCCACATCCACGGTGTAGACGATGCGGATATCCTGCTTTTTCCGGGCGTCGATGGAGCGGCGGCGGATTTTCAACGCGGTGATCTCCCCGGGCCGGAGCTTCAAGAGCTTGGCGCAGCGCGCCGGCAATTGATCCTGGCTTTCCCCGGGGGAGAGAACGATATCCCGAACGCGAATCATGTGCCCTCCTTTTGGCCCAGCAGCCCGGCCAGGCGGCCGGAACTCCAGGCCCATTGCAGGTTGTAGCCGCCGCAGTCGCCGTCCACGTCCAGCACCTCGCCGCAGGCGAAGAGGCCGGGACAAAGGCAGCTTTCCAGCGTGTCTGCCCGGAACTGGGAAGTGTCCGCGCCGCCGGCGGTGACTTGGGCCTGGTCAAAGCCCATGGGCCCGGTCACTTCCAGCGGGAAGTGCTTTATAAGCCGCAGTACCTCGCAAATCGCCGCTTCATCCAGACTGCCGCTGGGCGCGCCCAGGGAGAGCCCGGCCTGTTTGAGGACCACGCGTCCCAGGCGGTTGTGGAGCGTGCCGGTGAGAAAGTCCTCCAGCGGCAGCGCCGGGCAAGCGTCCCGGCGGCGGAGCAGGTGCCTGCGCAGCGTGTCCGCGTCCCAGGGGCGAAGGAAGTCCAGGAGCAGGGTCTCTCCCTGGCCGGTGACCTCCCGGGAGAGTTCAAAAATGGCCGGGCCGCTGACGCCGAAGTCGGTGAACTGCACTTCGCCGCCGCCCTCTGCCACAGTCTGCCCCTGCCGCTTCAAGACGATTCCGGCATCTGCCCGCACGCCCTTGAGGCCCCGGATGGGACCGGTTTCTGTGCGAAGCTGTACCAGCGCCGGTTTCAGTGGCGTGATCCGGTGGCCCAGGGCTTCCAAAAGCCGGTAGCCCAGGTCGGTGCCGCCCAGCTTGCCTCCAGCCACGCCGCCGCAGGCCAGGATGACCTTGTCGCCGTAGTAGCTCTTTTCCCTGGTTTTGGCGCTGTAGCCCCGGGCCTTTTTCCCCAGGGAGAGGACCTCCGCGCCCAGTACCACTTCGATCCCTGCCGCCTCCAGGGCCAGCCGCAGCACGTCCACCACGCTGTTGGCCTGGTCGGAGAAGGGGTAGACTCTGCCGCTGGGTTCCTCCGCCGTGAGAAGCCCCAGGGCCTCAAAGTATTGAAGCGTCTCCTCCATCGGGAAGCGCTCCAGCGCCGGGCGGACGAATGCCGGCGGCGCGCCGTGGTAATGCGAAAACGCGATATGGCGGTTGGTGAGGTTGCAGCGCCCGTTGCCGGTGGCGAGCAGCTTGCGCCCTACCCGGGCCTGCCGCTCCAGGAGCGTCACCTGGGCGCCGGGCAGACGGGCCGCCGTCAAGGCGGCTGCCATGCCGCTGGCGCCGCCGCCGATGACCAATACCTTCATGGGATAACTCCTTTGATGTTTTCTTCCAGTATAATATAGATTTCATCCTGTCACAAGAAGCATTGCAATTTTTTGAAAATGTGGTACTATAAAACTATGGATAAACAAACGATGATCGGCCGGGTGGCGGAAACAGGGGAAGACCGGCTGCTGCTGGCCCGGCTCTATGACAAGCTGACCGCGGCGGAGCGGCGCTGCGTCCCAGGCTATACCGCGTTTCTGGCTCCGAGAGAGCAAATCTTGCTCCGGCGGCTCTTGCCGGAGCTGCCGATCTGCTTTTTCGGCGGCCACCCCGAGGCGGAGCGGGCTGTGGCCTGCTATCTGCCGGACTACCTGGCGGCGGACTGGCTTTCCGGGCCGGAGGGGCCTGTGGCGGCTGTCCGGGCTTCCTTTTATGAAAAAGACGCGCTGACCCACCGGGATTTTCTCGGCAGCCTGATGGGCTGCGGCATTAAACGGGAGACCGTGGGGGACATCTACGTAGCGAAAGGCAGCTGTGACATTCTGGTGACGCGTGAGATTCTGCCCTATGTGCTGGACCAGCTGACCAGCGCCGGGAGAACGCGCCTGTCTGTGCGGGCGCTGCCGCTTCAAGAGGTCAGCGGGCCGTGCTATACCCTCAAGACTCTCCGGGACACAGTGGCTTCCCTCCGGCTGGACGCGTTGGTGGGCGCCGGCTTTTCCATGGCCCGGGGCAAGGCAGCGGAGCTGATCGCGGCGGGCAAGGTCTCGCTGGACGGCATGCCCTGCCTAAAACCGGACAAGCTGGTGGAGGAGGGGGCCAAGATTTCCGCCCGAGGCTACGGAAAATTAGTGCTGTCCCAGATCAACGGACGGACGAAAAAAGACAGAATCTCCATTGTATTGGAGAAATACCAATAAGGAGTCAATATGGAGCAGGCAAAAATTGACCGGATCAATGTTTTGGCCCGGAAATCCAAGGCAGAGGGCCTCACGGAAGCGGAACGGGAGGAGCAGGCAGCCCTCCGTCGGGAATATGTGGCCGCCGTCAAGCGAAATCTGACCGCCCAGCTGGAGCAGACCTACGTGGTGGATCCCCAGGGCAACAAGCATAAGCTGCGGCATAAATGACCGGGGCGGCAGTATTCTGCCGCCTCGTTTGGCATTTTCTATGGCTGATATTGCTCCAAGGACGGCTGGAGCAAGCGCCGGTACGCCTCGATGACCCAGTCCGGCGACAGGATCGTGGCGTCGGCGCCGAAGCCGGCCAGCCAGCCCAAAAACAGCGGCGATACCGCGATGTCCATGGTGAAGGCGAAGTGGTCCGGCCCGTCTGGGATGAGCATGGTGTCCGGCCCGAACCGGTCCAGCACCACGCCGGCCAGCCGGTTGTGAAAGCGCATATGGACCTGGGCCGTCTCGCCGCTGAACATCCCGAAGACATTGCGCCCGTAGGCGGCAGCGGAGAGCTTGCGCACCTCCGGCGAGATGAACCGGGGCTTGCCTGTGGAGCGGATGTCGGCCATCTTGTCCACGCGATAGTGGGTGATGCCGTGGCGCTGGGAGTGGGCAACCAGATAGTAATTTTCGTTGTCCCAAACCAGGGCATAGGGGCTTGCCTCATAGCTGCCCGGGCGGAAATGGCGCCGACCGTCCACCCCCCATTCAAAATAGCGGAAGGAGATCCGGCTGTTTTGGGAAATGGCTTCCTGGAGCTGGTCCACCAGGTAGTAGATGCTCTCCACCATGGTCTTTACCCGGCCTGAGACCACCACCTGCCGCTTGAGGCTGCCAGCCTCGTGGATGCTGGCCAGACGGCCCAGCTTTTCGATCAGCTCCAGGGACTTCTTAGTCGTCAGGAAACGGGAGGACTGCACCGCGTCCACCAGAAGCTTCAGCTCCGGCATCTCGAAGTCCCGGGATGCGAGATAGTATCCGCCGTTTTTCCCGCGCTTGTGGAGGATGTCCAGCCCGAAGTCCTGCAAGCAGGCAATATCGTTGTAAATGGCCTTGCGTTCGGCCTGGATGCCCTGGGCGCTGAGATAGTCCAGAATGCGCTGGGCCGTGAGAGGATGCTGCTCATCGGACTGCTCCTCCAGCAGTGCCTTCAAATAGAGGAGCTTGAGCTTTTGCCGTTCGGATCTCGCCATGGAGAACCCCTCCTTTGCTGCTCACTGTCTCCAGAATACCACAAACACTGTACCATAATTCGTACATCAAATCAAGGATAGGAGAATCCCATTGAAGCTGCATTTCCCGTTCCGAGTGATTTTGCCGCTGGCGGCATTTCTGATGCTGCTGTGCGGCTGCCAAAAAGAGGCAGGAGAACTGCCGGAAGACTTATCGCTTTCCGACATATATCTCCAGGAGACGGAGGAAAAAGATCCCCCGCCGGAGACGCCGGAGGAAGCGGCCCCGCCGGATGCGGGCGAAACACCCGAGACCGACGAACCGGCTGAACCGGAACCCATCTGGCAGATCAAGCTGCTGGACGGTACCGTTGACCTCTATTCCGAGGAACTTGCCCTGGGCCGCGGCGTTCAGACCGTCAACCGCTACGTCTACTCCGCCGGCGATACGGTGGAGATGGGCCGTGTGTCGGCGGACGGCGGTCCGGTGACAGTCTGGACCCAGCGGGTGGGAAGCGGCACCATGAAGTGCTACGACCCGGAGACCGGAACCTGGTCGGAGACGGCGTTGGCGGCGGGGGAGTATCGGTTCAACTGGGCCGCGCTCTCTTTTGCGGACGGCAGCTCCACGCTGGTGTACCTTCCCAAGGTATACCGGGAGCGGGGACAGTCGTCGCTGGAGTATCTGCCGGACTTTGACGGCGTTCTCCGGGTGGCAGCCGACGGGGCTGGATTTACCCTCTCTCTGGAGGTGACGCTCCCGGAGGAGGCGGTGGTGGCGGACTATATGGCTGTGACCTCGCCCACGGCCCTTTGGGACTGGGCCGACCCGGAAGGGGAGACGCTCTGGCGGGACTGCCTCAAAGAGAGCGTTGGGATGTGGTGCCTGGACGGCTTTTACCGCGCCACGCCGGAGGACTACGTGCCCACCGGGGAAAACTACTTCTACCGCTGCCCCGCCACGTATCTGGTCAAGGAGATACTGGAAATTGCCGAGGCCGGCCAATACGGCGGCAAGATTCTCTCCATCGCCATGCTGGACGCGGTGGCGCGGCAGCAAAACGCCTACGGCTTTTGGGAGACCGCGCCGCAGAGCGGCTGGCTCTCGCGGGACTATGGCCTGGCGGCGGGATTCTACGATACCCGCTTCAATACCGACCTTCAAGAGCTGTTCCTCCGGTGCTACCATGCCTTCGGCGGAGACCGCTTCCTGGAGACGCTGGAGCGCTACAGCGACTTCTTCCTTTGGTACAGTGAAAAATACCACTTTGAGACCGAGAACGGCTGGTTTGTGGAGGACTACTATCACCCCGACGGCGGACAGCCCACCCACTGCTCCCTGAACCACCAGGCGGCGGAGTGCAGCCTCCTTTACGACCTGGCCGACACGCTGGAGCGGCCGGAACTCAAAGAGCGGGCAGATTTGATGGTCAACGCCATCCGCGATACCGGTACGGCCTGGGTGATGGACGACAGCGACCTATACTACTGCATCTATCCCGACGGCAGCTATGGCCGGGACGACTACCCTTACCTCACTTACAACGATCTCCTGACCTTGCAGGGCGACCTGGAGCGGCAGTACGGCGCCCGGGACGCGACGATTCAGGCGATCATGGACGCAAAGAAAATATGGATGGACAAGAACGGCGTAACAGGCTACTGGACGTAAGACCAGGACCGGAAAGGAGCGCGACATGGCCAGCTTCATATGGAAAGGACAGATCTGTGACAGCCAGGACAGAAACACCCTGCGAGTGCGGGAAAATCACTACCTGGTGTGCGTGGAGGACCGATGCATGGGGGTGTTTCCCACCTTGCCGGAGCAGTACCGCGCCTTGCCTCTGGAGGACATGGGGGACCGGCTGATTATCCCCGGGATGACGGACCTCCACATCCACGCGCCGCAGTTTTCCTTCCGGGGCCTGGGCATGGACATGGAGCTTTTGGACTGGCTCAACACCCACACCTTCCCGGAGGAGAGCAAGTACCGCGATCTGGACTATGCCCGCCGGGCCTATAGCCAGTTCACGGCGCATCTGCGCCGCAGCGAGACCACCCGGGCGTGTGTCTTCGCCACGGTCCACGTGCCGGCCACCACGCTTCTGATGGAGTTGTTGGAGGAATCCGGCCTCGTCAGCTACGTGGGCAAGGTGAACATGAACCGCAACGGCCCGCTCTACCTGATCGAGCCGTCCACCATCGCCTCGGTGCGGGAGACCCGGCGGTGGCTGGAGGATACGGCGGGGCGCTTCGCTCGCACCAAGCCCATCCTGACGCCCCGGTTCATCCCCTCCTGCACCGATGATTTGCTCTATCGCCTGGCGGATCTCCGGGCGGAGTTCGGCGTGCCGGTCCAGAGCCACCTCTCGGAGAACCTGGGGGAGATCGCCTGGGTCAGGGAGCTGGTTCCCACGGCCCAAAACTACGGCGACGCCTACCGGAAGTTCGGCCTCCTGGGGGGCGAGACGCCCTGCATCATGGCCCACTGCGTGTACTCCGACGAGGCGGAGATGGAGCTGCTGCGCGACGGCGGCGTCTTCATCGCCCACAGCCCGGAATCCAATATGAACATCGCCTCCGGCGTCGCGCCGGTCAACCGATTCCTGGACCTGGGCATCCCCACGGGCCTGGCGACGGATGTGGCCGGCGGCAGCCATGAGAGCCTCTTCCGGGCCATGACCCACGCCATCCAGGCCTCCAAGCTCCGCTGGCGGCTGCTGGATCAGTCCGTCCCGCCGCTGACCTTCGATACGGCGTTCTATCTGGCCACCCGGGGCGGCGGCGCGTTCTTTGGGGACGTGGGCGCCTTTGACCCAGGCTTCGCCCTGGACGCCCTGGTTTTGGACGACGGCAATCTGGACCATCCCCAGCCCCTCTCCGTCCGGGAGCGGCTGGAGCGGGCGGCGTACCTGGGCGACGAGCGGAATATCTATGCCAAGGTGGTCAACGGTCTCCGGCTCTTCTAGTCGGGGCGATAAGGCGGCATAACAGACTTGGGGTGAATTGAAACAAAGTAACAGCAAAGGAGGATACGGTATGCAGCTCATCATTGTGTTGGTTGTCTTTGCGGCCGGCTTGGCGCTGGCCTTCGCGGCGTTCAACTTTTTCGGCGTCCGGAAATTACCCGAGGGCAATGAAAAAATGCAGGAGATCGCTGCCGCCATTCGCGTCGGCGCCAATGCCTTCATTGCCTATGAGTACCAGGTTCTCCTGCTGGTCATCGCCATCGTGGCTGTGATTCTGGCCCTTGTCACCATGTGGCAGGCGGCGGTGGCGCTGGTGGTGGGCGCGGTGATGTCCGGCTGCGCCGGATTTGTGGGAATGCGAATCGCCACCTACGCCAATGTCCGGGTGGCCAACAAGGCCCGGGAAACCCATGACATCGGCCAGACCGTCCAGGTGGCCTTCCGGGGCGGCTCGGTGATGGGCCTGTGCGTCGGCGGCTTTGCGCTGCTGGGTCTGGCGGCGGTCTACCTAGTCTTCGGCCTGGCCATGGGCCAGCTCTATATCGCGGAATCAAGTTATGTAAACTATCTTGGCCTGAGCTTCATTCCCTTTACCATGACGCTCTCGGGCTATGCCTTGGGCTGCTCCATCGTGGCCATGTTCAACCGCGTGGGCGGCGGCATCTACACCAAGGCCGCAGACATGGGCGCGGACCTGGTGGGCAAGACGGAGGCGCAGATTCCCGAGGACGATCCCCGCAACCCTGCCACCATTGCCGACAATGTGGGCGACAACGTGGGAGACGTGGCTGGACTTGGCTCCGACCTGCTGGAGAGCTACGTGGGCGCCATTTCCTCTGGCATCATCCTGGCTTACCATATGTTTCTCCAGTCTTCGGCTCTTGGAACCGGCATGACGGAGACCATGCTGCAAAAGTGCGTGCTGTTCCCGTTGATTTTCGTCTCCATCGGTATGCTGGCCTGCTGCATCGGCATCGCGTCGCTGCTGCTGAAGAAGCGGCTTTCCCAGGACCCCCGCAAAGAGCTGGACGGCGCCACTTATGTGGCCGCTGCCGCCACCATCGTGCTGGGCTTTCTGGCGGCGTGGCTGCTGTTCCGGGGAGAGGACAGCGCCGTCCTGAAAGCCGCCCTGGGCTTCTCGGCAGGGAGCCTGTCGCCTTGGATCGCCGCCACCATCGGCGTGGTGGCGGGCGTGGCCATCGGCATTCTGGCGGAGTACTATACGTCGGCGGACTACCAGCCGACGCTGCGGCTGGCCCGTACCGCCGAGGAAGGGTCCGCCCTGACCATCACCCAGGGCCTGGCGCTGGGGATGCGCTCATGCATGGCCCCGTGCATCGTCCTGGCCATTGGCATCATGACTTCCTACGCGGTTTCCGGGATGTACGGCGTCGCCATGGCCGCCATGGGGATGCTGTCCTTCGTCACGGTCACTGTCTCGGTGGATACCTACGGCCCCATTTCCGACAATGCCGGCGGCATCGCGGAGATGAGCGAGCTGGAGCCGGAGGTGCGCAAAATCACCGACACCCTGGATTCGGTGGGCAATACCACTGCCGCCATCGGCAAAGGCTTTGCAATCGGCTCCGGCGCCCTGGCCGCGCTGTCGCTGATGATCTCCTATCTCTACTCCTTCAATGAGGTGGGCACGGAGCTGGTCCTCAATATGATGACGCCTACGGTCCTGGCCGGCGCCATTGTCGGCGGGGCGCTGCCGTTCCTGTTCTCCGGTATGCTGATTGAGGCCGTGGCCAAGGCTGCCCGGAAGATGGTCAGCGAGGTGCGCCGCCAGTTCCGGGAGATTCCGGGCATCCTGGAGGGCACCGCCAAGCCGGACTACAAGACCTGCATCAGCATTTCCTATAAGGGCGCCATTGATGAGATGAAGCTGCCTTCGCTGCTGGCAATCGTGGTGCCGGTGGGCTGCGGCTTCCTCTTTGGCCCAGCATTTGTGGGCGGCCTGATCATCGGCTCTACCCTGGCCGCCATTATGATCGCCATTTTCTGCGGCAACGCCGGCGGCGCCTGGGATAACGGTAAGAAGTATATCGAGGCCGGCGGCGTCGAAGGTGCCGGGAAGGGAAGCGCTGCCCACAGCGCCGCCGTGGTGGGCGACACCGTGGGCGATCCGCTGAAGGACACCGTCGGCCCCTGCCTGGATATCTTCATTAAAATTATGTCAACTGTATCCCTGGTCATCAGTCCTGTTTTTGCCCAGTATAACCTGATCGGCTTCCTGAGCCGGCTGTTCTCCTGACAGGTTCCGCGGGAAGATAATCTGAAATATTTAGCAGCAAAGCGCCGGGCGTTTCTCAAACACCCGGCGCTTTTCATGCGCTATTGGTTCACATAGTACTGCGCCTGGGCGTCCCAGAGCCGGCGGTAGAGGCCGGTCTCGTCGTGGAGGAGCGCTTCATGGCTGCCCCGCTGGACGATATGGCCCTGGTCAAAGACGACGATCTCGTCGCAAAATTTGCAGGAGGAGAGGCGGTGGCTGATATAGATGGCCGTCCGGTCTCCGGCGATGTCGTTGAAGCGGCTGTAGATGTCGGCCTCGGCGATGGGGTCCAGGGCGGCGGTGGGCTCGTCGAGGATGATGAACGGCGCGTCCTTGTAGAGCGCCCGGGCGATGGCGATTTTCTGCGCTTCGCCGCCGGAGACCTCCACGCCATTCTCCCCGTAGTCTCTGTAGAGCTGGGTATCCAGCCCCTGGGGCATCGTGCGGAGCCGGTCGCCGAAGCCTGCATCCTCCAGCGCCCGGCGCACCCGTTTCCGGTCATAGTTCATAGCGCCGGCCACGTTGCTGCCGAGGCTCTGGGAGAGGAGCTGGAAGTCCTGGAAGACAACAGAGAAAATCTGCATGTAGTCCCGATAATTGTATTTTCGAATGTCGATGCCGTTCAGCAGTATCTGCCCCTCCTGGGGATCATAGAGGCGGCATAGCAGCTTGATAAAGGTGGTCTTGCCGGAGCCGTTCTGGCCCACGATGGCCAGCCGCTTTCCAATCTCGAATTTGAGGGACACATCCTTCAGCGCCCAGATGTCGCTTCCCGGGTAGCGGAAGGACACATGGCGGAACTCGACCGCATACTGCCGGTCAGAGCGTTTTTCGGTGGTGAGGCTGCCCTGATACATACCGTTGGGCAAATCCAGAAAGGTGAAGGTCTGGTCCAGATAGCCTGCGTTGGTTTTCATTTCTCCCACGCGGGCCCAGACGCCGTAGACATTCATGGCCAGCGCGGTGACGGCGCCTACGTACTGCGTGACGGCACCGATATCAAACGCGCCGCCCCAGGCCTTGAGACATACGAAGACATAGATCAATCCGGTAAGAACTGCGAATATGGCCTGACTGAGACCGGCATACATACCGGCTTTCCCCTTGGCCATGGCAGCTGCAATGGGCCCTTCACAGCCAAACACGGAATTGCCGTGCCAGTAGGCGTCCACCAGCCGCTGCTGATCGTAGATGCGCATATCGCCGGCCCGTTCGGAACGGAGACCGATGAAGCCAAAGAAGCCAAACAGACGATTGCCGAAGGTGGCCTTCTCTCGGACCGAGGACCAGCTATGCAGCACCCGGCTCTCCCAGCGGCCGCCCAGGGCGCTGATGCCCAGCAGAACGGCGGCCAGCAGAAAAACATAGAAAGGGCTGTTCAAGCAGGTGAGCCATCCGGCGGCGTCGGGTACCGGCTGGAGAAAGAGCGGGACGGTCAGTACAATGCCGCTGCAAATGCCGATGACGGCCTGGACGCCTTCTTCAAAGATTTGGGGCGTGCGCATCAGGCCCCAGCCGGACCAGCCCTCATTCTGCTGAATCTGGGCACGGAGGTCCTGCGTCTCACGATCCTCCAGAGACGCGTAATCCATGGAAAACATTTTCTGGACAAAGAGGATGTCCTTTCGGTCAAATAGGTCATCCAGCAGTGTGTCCTTCCGCTGGCCCAAAAGGGCCTTGAGGATTTGGAGCAGTCCGACGACAGCAACCGTGACGGCAACCCAGGTCCAGAGGGCCTCTGCCCGCCGGGGGCCAGCCAGTTCGCTGAGAATCCTGGCGGAGCAGTAGACTGTGGCGTAGGGCGTGAGCGCTGCCGTCAGACAGTAGAGGGACAGGATAGGAAAGTACCCGGGACAGATGTGGTGCAGCAGCCGAATGGCCCGCAGATGCTGTTTCAGGGCATGGGAAACAGTTGTTTTCTTGTCATCCATCAGAAATCCTTCCCCTCCCGATAGTAACGGCTTTGAACTTCAAACAGTTGTGCGTATGCCCCACCGTCGGCCAGGAGACTCTCGTGGGTTCCTTCCTCGGCAATGCCTCCGTCGGACAAAAGGATGATTCGATCACAGAAGCGGGTGGAGGCCAGCCGGTGGGAAATAAATAGCGCCGTTTTGCCCCGGGTCATATCATTGTATTTGAGGTAAATGTCATTCTCCGCCAAGGGGTCCAAGGCTGCGGTGGGTTCGTCCAGGACAAGGATGGGACTGTCCTTGTAAAGCGCCCTGGCCAGCATCAGCCGCTGGGTCTCGCCGCCGGAGAAGAGGACGCCGTCCAGAAATACCTCCCTGCCCACGTAAGTCTTCACGCCTTGCGGCAGCTGCGCCACCGCTTGGGTCAGACCGGCCTGGTCGAGGCAGGCTTGCACCCGGGCGTCATCGATGTCCTGGGCACATTGGGCGATGTTCTCCGCGATGGTCACGTTCAGGATGGAGAACTCCTGGAATACGGCGGAAAATAGCTCGTAGTATTCCTGCCGGTTGAAGAGCCGTACATCGATGCCGTTGAGGAGGACCCTACCTTCCGTGGGGTCCAGCAGGCCGCACAGCAGCTTGACCAATGTGGTTTTGCCCGCGCCGTTAAGGCCCACAATCGCCAGCTTTTCCCCCGGGTGGATGGTCAGATTCAAATGGTGGATGGTGTCGGCCTCCGCGCCGTCGTAGCGGAAGGAGACGTTTTCCAGCTTTAACTCGTAGGGACGGCTTTCCGGGAGTGCAGCGCCGCCTGAAAACCGGAAGGGCTCCGGATAGTCGAGAAATTCCCGAACCCGGGAAATATCCAAACTCTCGGTATGCAGCTTCAGCGTGGATTGCAGAATGCCCATGACCCACTGGGTGAAGGTGGAGATCGCGGTGAAATACAGCAGGAATTCCCCTACACTGAGGTTTTCGTGGAGGGCCAGCTGGATGAGGTACACATAAGCAATGCCGTTGCGCGCCATGGTGAGGACCGCTTCGGTCAGCTCTGCCAGCAGCTTAACTTTTTCCGCGCGGAGCCGGAACGCCAGGTACGCATCATGGACGCTGGCATAGATGTCGTTGATCCAGTCTTGCAGCCCGAAAATGCGGATGTCCTTGGCCACAGGGACGGATTCTGCGACGCGGTGTACGTAACGCTTGCGCGTATAATATGTCTCTTCTTCCTCACGGTGGCGATACATCCAGGTGCTGGTGCGGCGGGAGACCCAAAAGCCTGCCAGACAGGTGGCGATTGTCACCAGGAGCAGAACCGGGTCCAGATGGGAGAGAATGGTCAGGTAGACCGCAAAGCCGCCCACGTTTTTGCATAGATCGGTCAGCGTGTGCCAAATCAGCTCTGTGGCCTCCTGGTTTCCCTCAGAGGCGGTGTGCGCCACATCCCGGAGCTTGATAAAATCCGGCTTCAGCGTATTGGGGTAGGAGGTGGTGTTGCACTTGTTTCCCAGAAGCCCGATGATGACTGTGCGCACATCGATCCGCGCGGATAGGTCGATCTCCGCGAGATATCCCTTGGCGAAGCGCAGGGTGAACAAAGCGGCTGTGAAAAGGAGAATGGTACCCAGCAGGGTTTGCAGGGCGGCACCCTTTTCCACCAGCGTGAGAATTTGCGGCGCGAGAAAGAGCTGGACGAGATTGAAGAGAACCTCCAGCAGAGCCGCGAGAGCGCAGAAGAGGAGCACGCGCCTGCGGTGTTTCCACGCCAGGCCGCACATCCAGGCCACATTCTGAAACACGTTGTATTTTGGCTTTTCCTGTTTCATAGCTTTCCCTCAAGTGGTCTGCCGGTTCACATAATACTGGGCCTGGGCGTCCCAGAGCTGGCGGTAGAGGCCGGATGCGTCGTGGAGCAGGGCCTCGTGGGAGCCTCGCTGTACGATATGGCCCTGGTCGAAGACGGCAATCTCGTCGCAGAACTTGCAGGAGGAGAGGCGGTGGCTGATGTAGATGGCCGTCCGGTCTCCGGCGATGTCGTTGAAGCGGCTGTAGATGTCTGCCTCGGCGATGGGGTCCAATGCGGCGGTGGGCTCGTCGAGGATGATGAACGGCGCGTCCTTGTAGAGCGCCCGGGCGATGGCCAGCTTCTGGGCCTCGCCGCCGGAGACATCCACGCCGCTCTGATCCAGGTCCTTGTAGAGGAAGGTGTCCAGGCCCCGGGGCATGGAAGAGAGCCGCTCCTGGAGGCCTGCCTGGTGGAGACAGGACTCTGCCTGCTGCCGGTCATAGTCTTTTCGTCCTGCGATGTTTTCGCCCAAGGGCAGAGAGAAGAGCTTGAAGTCCTGGAACACCACCGAGAAGATGCCGATATAGTCGTCGTAGCGGTACTTGCGGATGTCGATCCCGTTGAGCAGGATTTCTCCCTCAGTGGGGTCATAAAGCCTGCAAAGCAGCTTGATAAAGGTGGTCTTGCCGGAGCCGTTCTGGCCCACCACGGCCAGGCGGCTGCCCACGCGGAACCGGAGATTGACATGGCGTAGGGCCCACTGGTCGGTGTCGGGGTAGCGGAAGGAGACGTCCCGGAACTCCACCTCATACTGCCGGTCCGAGCGCTTTTCGGTGGTGAGGCTCCCTTGGTACATGGCGTTGGGGATGTCCAGAAAGCGGAAGCTGTCCTCCAGGAAGGCCGCGTTGATGCGGATTTCGCTCAGGATACTCAGTACATCGGAGAGGCCGAGAAACAGCTTGGTGATGGCGCCCACATACTGCGTAACGCTGCCCACACCGAAGGCCCCACCCCAGGCTTTGAGGCAGACAAAGCCGTAGATCAGGCCGGTGAGAACCACGTTGAGGCCCTGAGACAGGGCGGCAGACAGTCCCATGGGGCCCCTGGCCCAGCGGGCGATCTTGGAGCGGGGACCAAAGCCCAGATCAATGTCCTGGTTCATATAGGGGCTGCATACATGCTCCTGCTGCCGGTAGAGCCGCATATCCAGCGCTCGAGATCGCTCCTGACAGGTGTAGCCGTAAAAGCCGAAATAGCGGTTGCCGGCGCGGCCCTCCTCGACATACCGGGCGAAGAAGCTCTGGCTGTAGCTGTTACTGGCCGAGGCGGACAGGGTCAGGAGCAGCAGAAGAAGGAGCGTCAGCGGTGCAGCCAGCCAGTGGTTGAGGAAAGCAAGGGAACTGCCCGTTGGCACCGGCAGCAGAAACAAGCTGATTGAAAGGGCGACGCCGCCGAGCGTTTGCAAGACTGCCTGGAGCAGTGGGCTGAAGCGCTCCAGCGCGCCGCGCACACCCAAGCCGATGAAGTTCTGAGACTGCATGAGCTTGGAATAGAGTTCATAGACTGCCTGCCGGTCCAGGTCGGCGTAGTCCATGTCCAGCATTTTGTCCATATAGATCCGCCGGTTGAGCGGATAGAGGGTGTCTTCGCAGTAGTTGACCCAGCGGGTGCAGAGGCCGCCTGCCAGGGTCAAAAACGCCAGCGTTCCCAGCTGCCAGCCCACCCACCAGAGAAGGGCCTGGGGGTCCCGACTGCCGGCCAGCTCATTGATCAGCCGGGCCGAGAGGTAGATGGTCACATAGGGCCCCAGGGCCTGAATGGCATCCCGCAGCACCACCGCCGCAAAATACCCCGGGCAGCGCTTCCACCAGATGCGCCAGGCCCGCAGCGTCAGCTGCCACGTCCTGCGCCAGGTCAGCTTAGATTTCTCTTCCATCCTCGCTGCCTCCTTCCTGATAATACTGACTTTGCACCTCGAAGAGATGGGCGTAGACGCCGCCCCGGGCCAGCAGCGCCTCGTGGGTTCCTTCCTCGGCGATGACGCCGTGCTCCAGGAAGAGAATCCGGTCGCAGAACCGGGTGGAGGCCAGCCGGTGGGAGATAAAGACCGAGGTGCGGCCCCGGGTCATCTCGTTGTACTTTAAATAGATGTCGTTCTCTGCCAGGGGGTCCAGAGCGGCGGTGGGTTCGTCCAGGGCCAGAATGGGGCCGTCTTTATAGAGCGCCCGGGCCAGCATCAGCCGCTGGGTCTGGCCACCGGAGAGCTCCACGCCGTCCTCAAAGACCTGCCGCCCGATATGGGTGTCCAGACCTTGGGGGAGAGACTGCACCTTTTCCGTCAGTCCGGCCTGGTCCAGGCAGCGCCAGACCTTCTCCGTGTCGATGCCGTCAACGCGCTGGGCCACGTTTTCGGCCACCGTGGCCTCCAGCACCGAAAAGTCCTGGAATACTGCCGAGAAGAGGTCGTAGTAGGCCCAGCGGTCATAGATGCGGATGTCTGTGCCGTTCAGGAGAACCCGGCCCTCGGTGGGGTCCAGAAAGCCGCAGAGGAGTTTTACAAGGGTTGTCTTACCAGCGCCGTTGAGGCCCACAATGGCCAGCTTTTCGCCGGGGTGGATGGTCAGGTTCATATGGGAGATGGTGTCGCGGTCCGCGCCGGGGTATCGGTAGGAGACGTCCTCCAATGTTAGTTCACAGGAGCCTTGGGGTCGGGGCAGCGGCTGGCCGTCCTCAAACTGGAAAGGCTCAGGCCACTGGAGGAATTCCCGCAACATGGAAAGCTCCAGGCTCTCTTTTTGCAGCGTGGAGACCTGCTGGAGAATGCCGGTGATCCACTGGGTGAAGCCGCTGACAGCAGTGAAGTAGAGCAGGAACTGCGAGGCGGAAAGACCTTGGGAGAGCGTCAGGGCGATCAGGTAGCCGTAGGCCACGCCGTTTCGCAGCAGGGCCAGCACCAGGTCTGCCGCCGTGGCCCAGAGATAGGCCCGTTCCCGCCGGGCCAGGAAGCCCTGATAGAGTCGGAAGGCGTCGCTCCAGACCTGATCCAGCCAGGGCCGCAGGCCGAAGATGCGAATGTCCTTGGCGTGGGTGCGGCCGGTGATGGCCTTCTCCAGGTATTCCATGGGCTTTAAGTAGTCGGCTTCTTCCTCCCGGTGCTGGTAGCCCCACTGGTTGATTCGGTGGGTCACCACATAGCCCACGGCTGTGGTGGCGATGACCACGGCCAGCAGCAGGGGATGGAGGCCGGAGAGCAGCACCAAGTAGACCAAAAAGCCCAGCACGTTGGTCAGCAGATCGGTCCAGGTGGTCCAGATATGCTCGGTGGCCGTGCTGTTGCTGTGGGTGATGCTCTGAGACTTTTCCAGCATTTTGAGAAAGCGGGTGTCCAGTAGGTTGGGATAGGCAGTCCGTGCCGCCTTGCGATTGAGTTGGTCGATGAGACCGGTGCGGACGTCGATGCGTCCGAACAGTGTGTTTTCGTCCAGGTATCGAGCCAGGGCGGAGAAGAGCAGCAGCGCCAGGGTGAAAAGGCCGATGGCCCCGAAGACCTCGGAGAGGGGTGCGGCGGCCTCCAACGTGCGCAGAATGCCCGGCGCGATCAGCAGCTCCGCCACGGTCTGCCCGGCCCGGGCCACGGCCAGGGCGATGCACATGGGCACCACGCTTTTGCACCGGCCCCAGGCGGCCTGCACCATAAAGGCAGAGTTCTGCCACAGATTGTACGGGGATTTTTTCGTGTGTTTCATGTTCTCACCTCTGGCTACAGCATAGCAGAAAAAATCCCCGGCGGCGCAGCTCGGGGACGAATTGCACCTGCCGGGGGACGAATTGCAAATACCGCCGCTACACCTGCCTGAGAGCTTGTCCTCAGCGGCTTGCTTGCCCGTCTTACGCATAGCACCACAAGGACCGCACAGCCTCGTAGGGGCGCGCATTGCGCGTCCGTGAGCGCCTGCGGTTTCCAAGAGCGGCGGGAAATAGCCGGGGTACTGGCGGCTTATACCTGCGGGATCAGAATCTCTGTGGTGAACGCCCCGTCCTCGCTGTTGCGGCTGAGGTACCCGTCCAGGCGCTCAATGATGGCGTCGATGCGGATGAGGCCGAAGCCGTGGCCCTCGCCCTTGGTGGTGCGGAAGACCTTGCCGGATTTGAGGCGCTTTTTATCGGCGGTGAAGTTGGTGAAGGAGATGTAGAGCTGCGTCCCCTTCATGTCCATGTACACCCGAATCATCCGCTGCTCCTGGGGCAGCGCCAGGCTGGCTTCGATTGCGTTGTCGAAGAGATTGCCCAGGATGCAGCACAGGTCCAGCTCCGATATGGTCAGCTTCACCGGGATGTGGGCGTCCACATGGACCGGAATCTCCCGGGATTTGGCCAGGGAAATCTTGCTGTTCAAAATGGCGTCGGCCATGGCATTGCCGGTCTTGACCACGGTGTCCACGGTGTTGAGGTCAGTGTCGAGGAGATCCAGGTACCGCCGGATGGCCTCCCAGTCCTCCTGGGCGGCGTAGACCTTCATGGCCTGGATGTGGTTGCGGTAGTCGTGCCGCCAGCCGCGAATCTGCTTGTACATGGTCTCCACTTCAGCGTAGTGGGTCTCGATCAGCTCCCGCTGATAGGCGGCCAGGCGTTGATCAATCAGTTTGGAAAAGAGCCCCATGCTTACCCCTCCTGGATGATGGCGCGGTTCAGCGCTTCATACGCCCCCCGCGGCAGCGGCAGCGCCGTTCCGTCAGCCAGCAGAATTTCCTGCTTCGTCACCCGGCGAACGCAGTGGAGATTGACGATCAGAGAGCGGCCCACGGAGAAGAAGCGGCTGCCCAAATCCGTGGCCATATCCTTTAAGGTACGCTTGACGGTGTAGTCCCGGGCAGCGTGAACGGTGACATAGTTGTGCTGCACGTCCAGGTAGCGAATTTCCGCCAGGGCAATGCGCTCCAGGGCGCCGCCATGCTCCAGCGTCAGGCACCGGGCGTTTCGCTGCCGCCGGGCAAAGGCCCGATCCAGCACCGAGAAAAATTTCTCCGGCTGCAAAGGCTTTACCAGATAGTGCAGCGCTCCCACCTCATAGCCCTCGGCGATGTAGTCGCTATAGCCGGTGATGAAGACGATCTCCACCAGCTCGTTGCGCTTTCGCACGCTTTTGGCCATGGTGACGCCGTCCATACCGCACATCTCAATATCCAGGAGTAAGAGGTCGTACTGGGGGTTGTCCTCGTAGTGGAATAGAAACTGCTCTGCCGAGGCGAAGATGTCCGGCGCAACGGTCAGGTCCCGCTGCGCGGCCCACTGGGCCAGCAGGGTTTGGACCGCGGCGCGGTCCGGGGCGGAATCGTCGCAGATGGCGACGGAAAAGGTCATGGGATCACCTTCCTCAAAAAAACAGCGCCGCCTGGAACGGCAAGCGCTGTGAACCCGTCAAAGGGAGTAGTCCTTCTCCTCGTATTTGGAGAAGTCCTGGGGCTTGGGCCTGGCCGGAATGCGCTTTAAGGGATCGTAGCGGAAGCGGCGGCACTGGTGGGAGGCCGGCACCACGCCGCATTTCTGGCAGATCATCTGAGTATCGCTGATCTTCCCGGCGAAGGCACAGTAAGCGCAGTAACGGTCAATCTTCTTGCGAAACAGCATGGAAACACCTCCTTTGGCTCATTATAGCCCATATTCGCCCTGATTTCCAGAGGGTTTTTTTGTATGCCTGCCCCAGAGAAGGCCCAAAAGGCAGATGGCGGCGAACAGTCCCAGCAGCCAGTACCAAATCGCGTCGTTTCCGCTGCCGCCCAGGCACGGCTCCGGCAGGGGCAGCAGCGGGCCCAGGCAGAGCGCCACGGCGCCGCTCAGCAGGGCCTGGAGAGCCTTGCCCCGGAGCGTTTTGCCGCCGCTCAGCCCCTCCCGCACCAAAAGGGCCTGAATCTGCATCTGCACGCATAGGCCGCCAAAGCCCAGGAGGGCCGCTGCCGCGGCGAAGCGCAGCGCGGCAGGCAAGGGATGCAGCAGCGCCGTGCCGCCCGTCAGCTCCACAGCGCCCAGCAGCAGGGCGTAGAGGCTGCTTTCGGTGACGGTCTTGGGCAAAAGCTGTGTGACGAGGGCCGTTACCACCGAAAAAAAGATCACATACAGGCAAACGGAGAAGAAGGAGACACCCGCCTGACGCACCGCCTGGGGAAAAGCCACCCGGAAGGGCACGGCGGCGATTTCCACCGCCCCTGTCTGCGCCGCGGGCCGCTGGGCCGGGCGGAGCAGTACGCCGGTCACCAGCGCCGCGCCGAGATGCACGGCCCACAGAGCCGCGCCCACAGCGGCGCTTTGAAAGAGTCCGCCGCCCACCACACCCAGCACGAAGGCGGGACCGGCGTTGTTGCAGAAGGCTAGCGTGTCCTCTGCTTCCTGCCGCGTGAGAAGCCCCTGGGTATACAGACTGCACACGGCCTGGGCCCCCACCGGATAGCCGCCCACGGCCCCCAGCAGCAGAGCCGGCGCGGCCGCCCCAGGCAGGTGGAAGAGGGGCGCCATCATCGGACCCGCAGCGCGTCCCATTCGTCCGGCGATCCCCAGCCGTACCCAGAGCTCCGTCAGGACAAAATAGGGGAAGAGGCTGGGCAGCAGCGTCCCGGCGCAGAGGTTCAAGGCCGACTGGGCGGCCGCGGCAGCCGTACCCGGTAGCAGCAACAGGGAAACGGCGGTCAGCAGCAGCCCCGCCGTCCCCAGGACGGTCTGTAGCTTGGAAGTTTTCATGGCACTCACCTCAAAAGAAATCTATGTCCGGCGGGACACTTCCTTTCGCGCGGCGCATAAGAATCTTAAAAAAGGGGGGATCGTATGAACAGAGCGAGGACGCTTTTGGCGGAGATGGCCGAACGGGTGGATCTGCCGCCGGATTTGGCCGCGGGACTGCCCACCATCGAGGTGGCGGGCTTTCGGGAAATGAGTATGGAGCCCCACGACGGGCTGGTGGAATACACCCGGGAACGAGTATCGGTGGAGAGCAGCATCGGGCGGGTCACGGTGATGGGAACGGGCCTGACCATCAAGCGGATGAACCGGGAGCGGATTACCGTGGCCGGGACGCTGACTGCCGTGGAGCTGCAAGGAGGCGGCCATGGGTAACTGGAGAGGAAAGCTCCTGGGGCAGACGGCGCTGGAGCTTTTTGGGGCAGACCCGGCGACGGCCCTCAACCGGCTGACCGCCGGACGCATTCCCTTTTGGGATATTGTGTGGAAGGACCAGTTCACGGTGTCCGTTGTGGTTCCATCCAAGGCAGTGGGCCATGCCAGGGCAGCGGCGGAAAAGGCCATGTGCGAAGTGCGGGAAGGGAAAACACGCGGTGCGCTCCCGTGGCTCAGACGGCTGCTGCGGCGCCCGGTGCTGGTTCTGTGCCTGCTCTTTAACCTGGCGGCGGCCCTGCTCCTGCCGCAGTTCGTCTTCTTTTATGAGGTAGAGGGCAACGAGACGGTGCCGGAAGCGCAGATTCTCCGGGCGCTGGAGGAACTGGGCGTGGGCTTCGGGACCTTCGGCCCGGACATTCGCCCCCAGTGGATCAAGGACCATATGCTCAATTTGATTCCGCAATTGCAGTGGATCACCGTCACCCAAAACGGCTGCCTGGCCCAGGTGGTGGTGCGGGAGCGCCTGGAGCTGCCGGAGACGGAGGACCGGACCGCTCCGGCCCACGTGGTAGCGACCCAGAGCGGAATCATCACCGGCCAGTCCATCCTGGCGGGGCAGGCGCTTTTCGAGGTGGGGGACACGGTGGTCGCCGGGGACCGGCTGGTTTCCGGGCTGGTGGATCTGGAGCGAACCTATGTCCTGGAACACGCCAACGCGGAAATCTATGCCCGCACCTGGCGCAAGGGCACGGTCTATACGCCGGACAGCTGCCTGCGAAAGACCTATACCGGCCAGGTGTTCCGCAGCGTTTGGCTGGAGATCGGCAGGCGGCGAATAAAAATCTTTGGAAACAGTGGAATTCTATCGGCCAACTGTGATAAAATGATCGAAAGAACTCCATGGACCCTACCCGGCGGGTATACCCTGCCGGTGACGCTGGTCGTGGAAACCTGCAGGCCCTACACGCTGGAGGAGGTGCCCCTTTCGGCGGTGGATGGCCAGATGTGCCTGGAGGCCTGGGCCGAGGAGACCGTTTCTCAGGCCATGGTGGCCGGCAAGATTTTAGAGCGCGGCTTTTCCCTGACCCGCAGCCAGGGCTGCTACCGGCTGGACTGGTCGCTGGAGTGCGAGGAAATGATTGCGCGGCAGGTGGAATTTGAATTCACAAAAGAGGATTTTACCTATGATGGAACGAACAGTCAACGCCGAACGGATGGAGCAGGTGATTGAAGCCTTTGGCTCCTTTGATGAAAACATACGTAAAATTGAAGATGCCTTTCAGGTACACGTTCTCAACCGGGGCGATGAGATCAAGGTCCAGGGCGAGGAAGAGCAGGTGGACCGAGGCATCCGGGCGGTGGAGGGCCTCCTGGGCCTGGCCGCCAAGGGCGAGGCCATCGACGAGCAGAAGGTCCGCTATCTCATTGACCTGGTCAAGAGCGGCAACGAGGATAAGATCGGCGCCATGGCCCAGGACGTGGTCTGCGTCACGGCCAAGGGCAAGCCCATCAAAGCCAAGACGCTGGGCCAGCAGCGGTATCTGCGGGCCATCGAGAAGCACACCATCACCCTGGGCGTCGGCCCCGCCGGTACCGGCAAGACGTATTTGGCCGTGGCGGAGGCGGTGGCTGCCTTCCGGGCCAAGGCGGTCAACCGCATCATCCTGACCCGTCCGGCGGTGGAGGCCGGGGAACGGCTGGGCTTCCTGCCCGGCGACCTTCAAAACAAGGTGGACCCCTACCTCCGCCCCCTCTACGACGCGCTCTTTGATATGCTGGGCCCGGAGACCTACAGCAAATACCTGGAGCGGGGTAACATCGAGGTGGCGCCCCTGGCCTATATGCGCGGCAGAACGCTGGACGACAGCTTCATTATCCTGGACGAGGCCCAGAACACCACCCGGGAGCAGATGAAAATGTTCCTGACGCGCCTGGGCTTCGGCTCCAAAATCGTCATTACCGGCGACATCACCCAGATCGATCTGCCCCGGGACAAGGTCAGCGGCCTCAAGGACGCCATCCGGGTGCTGGACGGCGTGGAGGATATCGCCATCTGCCGCCTCAGCGCCTCGGACGTGGTGCGCCACGCTCTGGTGCAGCGAATTGTCGCCGCCTATGACCAGTATGAAAAAAACAAGCTGCCCACTGTGGGCGGCGGAAAGAAATTTAAGAGGAAACCGCTATGAAATATAAAATCAACATTCGCTTTGACCGCAAGCGCCTGGCCAACGTGGGCATGTCCATGCACCTGAGCCGCTGCATCACCACAGCCCTCCGGGAAGAGGGCGTGGACTTTCCCTGCGAGATCAACGTCCTGGTGACGGACAATCCCGGCATCCAGGCCATCAACGCTGCCCAGCGCCAGGTGGATCAGCCCACCGATGTGCTGTCCTTCCCCATGTTCTCTCTGACGCCGGGACAGCTGCCCGAAGACGTCTCCGATATGCTGGACCCCGACACCGGACGGGTGCCTCTGGGCGACATGGCCATCTCCCTGGAGCGGGCCATGAGCCAGGCGGAGGAGTACGGCCACGGTATCAAGCGGGAGCTGGGCTATCTGGCCGTCCACTCGGTGCTGCATCTCCTGGGCTACGACCATCTGGACGAGGGCCCCATGAAGCGGCAAATGCGCCGCCAGGAGGAAATCATCATGGCGCAGCTGCTGCTCAAGCGGTGAGGTAAAGCCATGACAAAGACAGCTATGATTACCATTGCGGGGCGCCCCAACGTGGGCAAGTCCACGCTGACCAACGCCCTGGTGGGCGAGAAAATCGCCATCGTCTCCAACAAGCCCCAGACCACCCGCAACCGCATCTGCGGCATCCTGACCCGGGGCGAGACCCAGCTGGTGGTGATGGACACTCCCGGCTTCCACAAGCCCAGAACCAAGCTGGGCGACTACATGGTGGGCGTGGTGGAGGAATCCGTGGCCGATGTGGACGCGGCGTTTCTCCTGGTGGAGCCCATCGCCAACATCGGCCCCCAGGAGGAGGCTCTGATTGCGCAGATCAAGGCGGCCCGTGTGCCTGCGGTGCTGGTCATCAATAAGATCGACACCGTGGAGAAAGAAGCGCTGCTGGCCGTGATTGCCTGCTACAGCCAGGCCCATTCCTTTGAGGCAGTTCTCCCCATCAGCGCCAAGACCGGCGAAGGGGTGGAGGAGCTTCTGCAGGAGGCGGAGAAGTTCGCCAAGCCCGGCCCCCATCTCTTCCCGGACGATTCCGTCACCGATCAGCCGGAGCGGCAGATCATGGCCGAGATCATCCGTGAGAAGCTCCTTTGGTGCCTGGACCGGGAGGTGCCCCACGGCACCGCCGTGGAAGTCACCCGCTTTTCTGAGCGGGACGACGGCATTATCGACCTGGACGCCACGATCTACTGCGAAAAGGCCAGCCACAAAGGCATCATCATCGGCAAGCACGGCGATATGCTCAAAAAAATCTCTACCATGGCCCGCGAGGACTGCGAGCGCTTCATGGGCACCAAAATCTATCTCCAGACCTGGGTCAAGGTCAAGGAAAACTGGCGCGACAGTGATTTCCTCATCCGCAATTTCGGCTACCAATAATTTTCGGCATAGCCTTTGAGAAAGGGCGAATCCTAATGAGAGAGCGGCGGTTCGCTGGCCGCGCGCGATCATTGTTTGGGAGGATTCGCCATGGAACCACAATTCTATTGGTCCCTGTTTCTCGCCAGTGGAAATCCGGTTGCATATCTGTGCTATCAGCGGGCGCTGCGGGAGGAAGAGGTCGATCATGTATACCAAGACGCTGGGCCTCGTGCTGCGGGAGACGGAATATAAGGACGCGGACAAGCTCCTGACGGTGCTGACGAAGGACCGGGGTAAGCTGACGTTCCGGGCCAGGGGCGTCAGGAGCCGCTCCAGCCGACTGAAAAGCGGCTGCCAGCTGTTGGCGTATTCGGAGTTTACCGTGTTTGAAAACAAAAACACCATGGTGGTGGACGAGGCAGTGGCCCAGGAGCTGTTTTTGCCCTTGCGGCAGGACATCGAGCTGCTGGCCCTGGCCTCGTACTTCACCCAGGTGGCGGAGACGCTGGCCCGGGAGGAGGAATCGGACGAGGCATTGCTCTCTCTGACGCTCAACGCCCTGGCGGCCCTAAGCCGCCCTGACGCCGTGCCGCAAAAAATCAAGGCCGCTTTTGAGTTCCGGGCCGCCTGCATCGCCGGTTACGGCCCCATTTTGGATGGCTGCTGCGTCTGCGGGCGGGAGGACCCGGATCGCTTTCTGGTCAGCGGCGGATGCCTGGCTTGTGTCGGGTGCCGCAGCGATGGAGAATCGGGCCTGCGGCTCCCTATCAGCGCCGGCAGTCTGGCGGCGCTGCGGTATCTCGCGGACTGCCCGCCCAAGCGGGTCTTCTCCTTCCAACTGGGAGAGGCGTCCATGAAGGAGCTTTCCGACGTGGCCGAGACATATCTTCTGACCCAGCTGGAGCGGGGCTTTTTCACGCTGGACTTTTACAAGTCCCTGAAGATGACTGAAATCAAATAAGGAATATTACCATGGGTACATTATCAGAAAAATCCATTGAAAAGCTGGAGCTTCCGGCAGTGCTGGAGCTTCTGGCCGGACAGGCTGCCTGTGAGGACGCCAAAGCGCGCTGCCGGAGTATTGTGCCGGAGACGGATATAGACGAAATCCGCCTGCTCCAGGCGCAGACCGGCGCGGCCTGCCATCTCATCACCCTCAAGGGTTCCCCGTCGCTCTCCGGGGTGCGGGACGTCAGCGACTCGCTGATGCGGGCGGACCGGGGCGGCAGCCTCTCCGCCGGGGAACTCTTAAAAATCGCCGCCGTGCTGCGCTGCGCCAGACAAGTGAAGAACTACGCCGAGACGGATTCCGTCTCCACGGTCCTGGACCCGTTCTTTTTGCAGCTAGTGGCCAACAAGTATCTCGAGGATAAAATCGATCGCTCCATCCTCTCCGAGGAGGAGATCGCCGACGCCGCCAGCAGCGAGCTGGCAGATATCCGCCGCCACATCCGGGTGAAGAGTGCCTCCGTGCGGGAATCCCTGCAAAAGATCATCTCTTCGCCCACCTATGCCAAGTACCTCCGGGAGCCGATCATCACCATCCGGTCAGACCGTTTCGTGGTGCCGGTGAAGAGCGAATTCAAGTCCGCCATCCCCGGCCTGGTCCACGATGTCTCCTCCTCCGGCAGCACCTTCTTCATCGAGCCGATGCAGGCCGTTAACGCCAACAACGACCTCCGGGAGCTGTTCGCCCAGGAGCGCAAGGAGATCGAACGGATTCTCGCGGAGCTTTCGGCGGAGGCCGCCGCCTATCAGGAGAACATCAACCAGAACTTTGCGGTTCTGGTGGAGCTGGACATGATCTTCGCCCGGGCCAAGCTGGCTTTCCAGATGAACGCCGTGGAGCCGCAGATCCGCCAGGACGGGAAGCTGGAGCTGAAAAACGCCCGCCATCCGCTGATCGATAAGAAGAAAGTGGTGCCCATCACGGTCCGCCTGGGGGATGACTTTGACACCATGGTCATCACCGGCCCCAACACCGGCGGCAAGACCGTCACCCTCAAGACCATGGGCCTGCTGACGCTGATGGCCCAGTGCGGTCTCCATATTCCCGTCGACGACGGCAGCTGCATCTCGGTCTATGAGCGAGTCCTGGCCGACATCGGTGACGAGCAGTCCATTGAGCAGTCGCTCTCCACCTTCTCGGCCCATATGAAAAACATCGTGGAGATCATCGGCCAGTGTGACAACAAGTCCCTGGTCCTCTTCGACGAGCTGGGCGCCGGCACCGACCCGGCGGAGGGCGCGGCGCTGGCCATCGCCCTGATTCAGCACTGCCGCCAGTGCGGCGCCAACGTGGCTGCCACCACCCACTATGCCGAGCTGAAGCTCTTTGCCATGCGCACGCCGGGTGTTATCAACGCCTCGTGCGAGTTCAGCGTGGAGACGCTCCAGCCCACGTACCGGCTTTTGATCGGCGTGCCCGGCAAATCCAACGCCTTTGCCATTTCCCGCAAGCTGGGGCTGCCGGAGCAGATCATCACCGAGGCAGGCAGCCTTATCAGCGAAAGCGACGCCAACTTTGAAGATGTCCTCAGCCAGCTGGAGCAGCAGCGCCAGGCCATGGAGGCTGCCCGCGCCGAAGCCGAGGCGCTGCGCCGGGAGACGGAGCGGACCCAGAAGCAGTCGGAGGCGTACTTCCAGGAGATCAAGAAGGAGCGGGAAAAGGCTGTGGCCAAGGCCCGGCAGGAGGCCCAGCACATCATCGACGATGCCCGCCGCACGGCCAACGCCGTCTCGGAAGAGCTGCGGCAGATGCGCAAGCAGATGAAGGACACCGCCGACGCCCAGGGCATCAACCTCCGCCAGGCCGAGCTGCGCCGCACCCTTAACGAGGCCGAGGGCAAGCTGGCAGGGGAGAAGGTCCAGCCTCAGCGCCCTGCGCCCACCCGGGCCATCCGCGTGGGAGACACGGTGGAGCTTTTGAAGCTGGGATCCAAGGCCACGGTGCTGGCCATCAACAAGGACGGTTCTTATCAGCTCCAGGCCGGCATTATGAAAATCAACGCCAAGCCGGACGAAGTCTATCTTCTGGAGCAGGAGCAGGGCGCCGGTGTCAAGAAGATCATCGAAAAGAGCAAGCGGGAGCTGCGGATGCAGTCGGCCAGCCCAGAACTGGATATCCGAGGCATGACCACCGACGAAATGGCGGGCGTTTTGGGCATGTTTTTGGACAACGCCTTCCTGGCAAACCTCCCCTCGGTGCGGATTATCCACGGCAAAGGAACTGGCGCGCTGCGCGCTGCGGTGCATGCAGAGCTGAAGAAATCCAAGTATGTGAAGCGGTTCCGGCTGGGCGCATACGGCGAAGGAGAAGACGGCGTCACCATCGTCGAATTTGCATAATTGGCATTGACAATTTTATAAAATTTGCTAAAATAAGAAACACAAGATTGCAATAAGGAGTGTCATGCTATGTATATGCAGCAATCAATTGTGAAGTGCGAGTCCGGCCTCTACAATCGTCAGGCTACTTATTTCATCCAGAAGGCCAATGAATTCAAGTCCAGCATCTGGATTGAGGTGGAGGACCGCCGCATTAACGCAAAGAGTCTGTTGGGTGTGCTCTCCATGGGCATTACGAAAGGCACGCGAATCAGCATGATTGCTGAAGGTCCCGACGAGGAAGAGGCTGTGAACACGCTGACGGAAATGCTGGCCAAGGAAATCTTTTAAAAACTGACCGCCTCGAAACCACCGGTTTTTGGGGCGGTTTTTTCTGCCGGGAGGAAAGCCATGACCTTTGACCAACTCAAAGATAAGGCCCATACACTGCCGCTGGAGCCGGGGGTCTATCTGATGCAGGACAAGACCGGCAAGGTCATCTATGTGGGCAAGGCGAAGAAGCTCCGAAATCGGGTCAGCCAGTATTTCCAGGATTCCGCTTCCCATACAGCCAAAACGCGGCGCATGGTCTCGCAGATTGACCGGTTCGACGTGATCGTTGCGGCCAGCGAGTTTGAAGCGCTGGTGCTGGAATGCTCACTGATCAAGCGGCATATGCCCAAATACAATATCCTCCTGAAGGACGACAAGGGCTACCCGTATCTGCGCATCGACCGCCGGGCAGAATACCCGGTGATGGAGCTGGTCAGCAAGGTCTCCGGCGACGGCGCGGATTACTTCGGCCCCTATGGCGGGCGAGCCGTGACCAATCAGTTGATGGATACATTGCGGCTGACCTTTCATCTGCCGGGCTGCGGCAAGGTATTCCCGCGGGACGTGGGCAAGGGCCGCCCGTGCCTCAACTACCACATGAACAACTGTGACGGTTGGTGTCAGCTGGGCAAGTCCCCCGAGGCATACCGTGCCACCATGGAGCAGGTGGTCTTGCTCTTAAAGGGGAAGTACCAGACCGTGGCCGATGACCTGCGGCGGGAGATGGAAGCCGCGGCAGAAGCGCTGGAGTTTGAACGGGCGGCTCTGCTGCGGGATCGTCTGCTGGCCATTGAAAACCTGGGAAAGAAGCAGCTGGTGACAGCCGGCACCATGGCCCATACCGATGTGGTGGGCTACTATCAGAATACAGCCAAAGGCTGCTTCGCGGTGCTGCACTACGTGGACGGGAACCTCCTGGACAAGGACTACGAATTGGTGCCCGTCGGAGACAGCGCCGAGGAGGCGATCTCCTCCCTGGTCAAGCAGTATTATCTCTCGCGCAACTGTGTGCCCAAGGAAATTCTCCTGCCCATGGAGATGGAGGACAGCGAGCTGTTTGCCCAACTCTTGCAGGAGACTTTCCACAAGCGTGTCCGTATCCGTGTGCCCCAGCGGGGCGACGGCGTGCGGCTGATTGCCCTGGCGGAGAAAAACGCCACGGAGGAGGCGGAGCGCGTTACCTCCCGGGAGGAAAAGAGCGCCGGTACCGTGGAGCAGCTGCGGACGCTTTTGAACCTGCCCCAGACGCTGCGGCGGATGGAGTCGTACGACATCTCCAATACCGCGGGGACGGATATCGTGGCCTCCATGGTGGTCTTCGTCCAGGGAAAACCCTCCAAAAAGGACTACAAGCGGTTCAAGCTGCGGGATATGTCCGGCCAGAATGACTATGGCTCCATGCGTCAAGTCCTGGAGCGGCGCTTCCGCCGGTATCTGGAGGGCTCGCCGGGCTTTGAGGCGGCGCCGGACCTGCTGCTGATCGACGGCGGCGTGGTCCATGCCCAGACAGCGGAGGCTGTTCTCCAGGAGCTGGGCCTCTCATTCCCTGTGTTCGGCATGGTCAAGGATGACCGCCACCGTACCCGGGCCTTGGTCCGGGCGGACGGCAGTGAGATCGGCATTCAGACCTTCCCGCCGATTTACGCCCTGATCGGGCAGATACAAGAGGAGACCCACCGCTTTGCCATCACGTATCACCGCCTTCTGCGCAGCCGCCATCTGCGGGAATCGGTCCTCGACCAAATTCCCGGCGTCGGCCCCGCCCGCAAAAAGGCGCTTTTGACCAAATTCCGCACCGTGTCCGCCATTGAAAAGGCCGCGGTGGAGGAGCTTTCCCAGGTGCTGCCCCAGGGAGCAGCCCAGTCGGTTTTTGATTATTTTCACCAACACGAAGGAGAAGAACCATGCGAGTCATCACCGGAACCGCCCGCGGCGTGCGACTGAAAACGCCTGAGGGGCTTTTGACCCGGCCCACCAGTGAGCGGGTCAAGGAGGCCGTGTTTTCGATCATCCAGTTTGAAGTGGAGGGCAGCCGCGTCCTGGACCTCTTCGCCGGAACGGGGCAGATGGGCATCGAGGCGCTGAGCCGCGGCGCGGCGGGCGCTGTCTTCGTGGACGAGCGGCGGGACGCCTGCCAGCTGGTGCGGGAGAACCTGAAGCGCACGCGCCTGGCGGAGAAGGCCCAGGTGGTCCAGGGGGACTTCCTGACCTATCTCAAATCCTGCCGCACCACCTTCGATTTGATCTTTTTAGACCCGCCCTACCGGGAGGATTTTTTAGAAAACGCATTAAATTCCATATCGGAAATTGACATTCTTTCCGACCGTGGTATAATAATCTGCGAAAGACCCGTGGAAAAAGGGCTGGAGGGAACGTTTTCCGGCCTGGTGCGGGGAAAGGATTACCGCTACGGAAAAACGTGGATCACGCTTTTCCGCAAAGGATGAACGCCATGAGCATTGCGATTTACCCCGGCAGCTTCGACCCCGTCACCAAAGGGCACCTCAATATCATCGCCCGCGCCGCCAAGAGCTTTGATAAGCTGATTGTCTGCGTGATGGTCAACAGCGATAAGCACCCCATGTTCTCCCTGGAGGAACGGGTGGATATGCTGCGTCGCGTCACCTGCGGCATGGAAAACGTGGAAGTGGACTTTTCCGATTCCCTCTTGGCAGAGTACGCTAAGTCACGCGGCGCCGGCGTCATTGTCAAGGGCCTGCGGGCCATGTCGGACTTTGAGCGGGAATTTCAGATGGCGATCATCAACCACAAGCTCAATCCCGGGTTGGACACCATGTTTTTAACGGCGGAGCATCAGTTCATGTATCTCAGCTCCAGCATGGTCAAGGAAATGGGCCACTATCATGTGGATCTCTCCGACTTCCTGCCCCAGGAGATCATTCTCGATTTTATTGCCAGGATTCAAGAACGATATTAAGGAGGACCAAAGAGCATGGCCAACCGTATTGAAGAGATTATTACCAGCTTGTATGAAATGGTGCAGGACGCCTGGAGCCTGCCGCTGGGCGCGGAGAAGTGCGTCCTGGAGCGGGACAAGGTTCTGGACCTGCTGGACGAGATCAGCAACCAGCTGCCCAGCGAGCTGAAGCAGGCCAAGACCATTGTGGAATCCCGCAATGAGGTCATCACCAACGCCAAGCACGAGGCCGAGCGAATCCTCAAGCAGGCCGAACAGCGGGCCCGGCAGATGATGAGCCAGGAAGAAGTCTACGCCATGGCCCAGCAGGAAGCGGACGCTATGATCAAGAACGCCCAGCAGAAGATCAAGGACCTCAAGCAGGTGACGAACGAGTTCGTGGACGACGCCCTCAGCCGCACCGAGAGCGCCATTTCCAACGCGCTGGAGGAGATTCGCGAGTCCCGCAAGTCCTTCCAGGCGGTGGTCAATCCGCAGCAGTCCAAGCCCTCTCCCATCATTGAAGATATTTAAGCGGTATTGACAAACCTTCCCGCTTCGTGTATCATCCTATCATATCATTCGTCAACGCGAGGAAGAGGAGGAGTAAAAGCTCCCTGGGCCAAGAGAGAAGGCGGTTGGTGCAAGCCTTTGCCACAGAGCTTTGAAGGTCGCCTCGGAGCAGCCGGTGAGGAACCGGCCGGCTATCCCCCCCGATACCGGGGTATGAGTGCCCGCACTTGCGGGAATTCAGGTGGTACCACGGAATTTCTCCGCCCTGAGCCTTGGCTCAGGGCGTTTTTTTATCCCGTACTGCCCTACGTACCGTCCAATCATAGTTTATATAGGAGTGAATCACATGGCACGCGAATTGCCCAAGACCTACGATCCCAAAATCGTGGAAGACGAGATCTATCAGGCCTGGCTGGACAGCGGCTGCTTCCGCGCCGAGCCGGATCCGGAGAAGAAGCCCTTCTCCATCGTCATGCCGCCGCCGAACGTCACCGGACAGCTCCACATGGGCCACGCCCTGGACGCCACCTTGCAGGATATCCTCACCCGCTTCAAGCGGATGCAGGGCTATTCTGCGCTGTGGCTTCCCGGCACCGACCACGCCGGCATTGCCACCCAGATCAAGGTAGAGGAAAATCTCCGGGTAGAGGAGGGCCTCACCCGCTACGACCTGGGCCGGGAGAAGTTCCTGGAGCGCGTCTGGGACTGGAAGAACAAGTACGGCGACCGGATCGTCAAACAGCAGATGAAGCTGGGCGCCTCCTGCGACTGGAGCCGCAGCCGCTTTACCATGGATGAGGGCTGCTCCAAGGCCGTCCGAGAGACCTTCTGCGAACTCTACGACAAAGGTCTCATCTACAAGGGCAGCCGCATCATCAACTGGTGCCCCCACTGCCTGACGGCCCTGTCCGACGCCGAGGTGGAGTACGCCGATAAGCCCGGCCATCTGTGGCACCTGCGCTATCCGCTGGCTGATGGTTCCGGCAAGTACCTGGTCGTGGCTACGACCAGGCCTGAGACCATGATGGGCGACACCGGTGTGGCCGTGAACCCCGCCGATGAGCGCTATAAGGACCTGGTGGGCAAGACCTGCATCCTGCCGCTGATGGACCGGGAGATTCCCATCGTGGCCGACGAGTACGTGGAGATGGACTTCGGCACCGGCTGCGTCAAAATGACACCCGCCCACGACCCCAACGACTTCGAAGTGGGTCTGCGGCACAATCTCCAGACCATCCGCGTCCTCAACGACGACGGCACCATCAACGAAAACGGCGGCAAGTACCAGGGCATGGACCGCTACGAGGCCCGCAAGGCCGTGGTAGCCGACCTGGAGGCGCTGGGTCTGCTGGAAAAGGTGGAGCCCTACTCCCACAACGTGGGTGCCTGCTACCGCTGCCACAACGATGTGGAGCCGCTGATCTCGGCCCAGTGGTTCGTGAAGATGGAGCCTCTGGCCAAGGCGGCGCTGGAAGTGGTCCGGGACGGCCGGATCAAGTTCGTGCCGGAGCGCTTCAGCAAGACCTACACCAACTGGATGGAGAACGTCCACGACTGGTGCATCTCCCGGCAGCTGTGGTGGGGCCATCAGATTCCCGCCTGGTACTGCGACGCGTGCGGCCATATCAACGTTTCCCGGGAGGACCCCACGGTCTGCGAGAAGTGCGGCTGCACCCATCTGACCCGGGAGGAGGATGTGCTGGACACCTGGTTCTCCTCGGCCCTGTGGCCCTTCTCCACCCTGGGCTGGCCGGAGCAGACGAAGGACCTCAGCTACTGGTATCCCACCAGCGTCATGGTAACAGGCTATGACATCATCTTCTTCTGGGTGGCCCGGATGATCTTCTCCGGCATGGAGCAGATGCAGAAGGAGCCCTTCCACACGGTGTTCATCCACGGCCTGGTCCGGGACGACAAGGGCCGCAAGATGTCCAAATCCCTGGGCAACGGCATCGATCCCCTGGAGATGGCTGAAAAGTACGGCGCCGACGCGCTGCGTTTCAACCTCATCACCGGCAATAGCCCCGGCAACGATATGCGCTTCTATGTGGAGAAGTGCGAGGCCATGCGGAACTTTGCCAACAAGATTTGGAACGCCAGCCGCTATGTGCTGATGAACCTGACCATCGACAAGACTGGTCTGCCGCCGGTGGAGCAGCTGGAGCAGGAGGACAAGTGGATTCTCTCCCGTCTCAACACGCTCATTAAAGAAGTCACGGAGAATCTCGACAGCTACGAGCTGGGCGTGGCCTCCGCCAAGGTCTACGACTTTATCTGGGACAACTACTGTGACTGGTATATCGAGCTGACCAAGGCACGGCTCTACAGTGAGGTCGCCGCCAGCAAGGAGACGGCCCAGCAGGTGCTGGTGTATGTCCTCGACCAGATCCTGCGGCTGCTGCATCCCTTTATGCCCTTCATCACTGAGGAGATTTGGCAGGCCATCCCCCACGAGGGCGACTTTCTGATGAAGGCCCAGTGGCCCGTCTACTCCGACGCCCTGCATTTCCCGGCGGAAGAGGCCTCCATGGAGAGCGTGATGAACGCCATTCGGGCGGTGCGCAACCGCCGGGCCGACCTGAACGTGCCGCCCTCCCGGAAGTCCCACCTCTATGTGGTGACGGAGAAAGGCGACATCTTCCGCCAGGGCGCTGCCTTTATGACGCGGCTGGCCTACGCCGGCGAGCTGACCGTCTCCGATACCGCCCCCGAGGGCCATGCCGATATGGTCAGCGCCGTCACCGGCGACGCGGCGCTCTATATGCCCATGAATGAACTGGTGGATGTGGAGAAGGAACTCCAGCGCCTTGCCAAAGAGATCGAAAAGGCGGAGAAGAACATCGCAGGCCTCAAGGGCAAGCTCAGCAACGAGAACTTCGTCGCCCGGGCGCCGGAGCAGGTGGTCCAGGCGGAGCGGGACAAGCTCCAGAAGGCTGAGAGCCTCCTCCAGCAGCTCAAGGAGAGCGAGGCCCGGCTAAAAAAATAACCTCTGGATTTTACCCGTAAATATTTTGGGTTTACCCCGCATTCGACGGCATAATCAGAATAATCCATCTATAATAGACACGCATGGAGCGATCCGTGCGTGTCTATTTTTTGCCCAAACGGGAGGGAGTTTCATGCAGATCACCAGCTTCTTGCAGGACAAGCAGCTTACCATTGCCCTGACCGGCGAGATCGATCACCACGGCGCCAAGGCGACGCTGCGCATGATAGAGGAAAAAATCCAGCAGTATTTGCCAACGCTGTGCATTCTGGACTTTCGCGGCGTGTCATTTATGGACTCCAGCGGCATCGCCATCGTGATCCACACGCTCCGGCGGATGACGGAGCTGGGGGGACACCTGCGGCTCACCAAGGTGCCGCCCCAGGCGGAGAAGGTGCTGCGGGCCGCGGGGATCGACAGAATCGTGCAGTTGGAAGGGAGAGACGTATACCATGAAATGTGAAAATCAGATGGTGCTGGAGTTCCCCAGCAAATCCGTCAACGAATCCTTTGCCCGGGCGGCGGTGGCGTGCTTCGCGGCGCAGCTGGACCCGACGCTGGAGGAGCTGGGCGATATCAAGACCGCGGTCTCCGAGGCCGTCACCAACAGCATCGTCCATGGCTACCCGGACACCCTGGGCACCATCACGCTGCGCTGCCGGATTCTCGCCGGGAATGTGCTGGACATCGTGGTGAAGGACAAAGGGCGCGGCATTGAGAATGTGGAGGAGGCCCGCAAGCCCATGTTCACCACCGGCGGCGCGGACCGCAGCGGCATGGGCTTTACCATTATGGAGAGCTTTATGCACGAGCTGAAGGTGACGTCCCAGCCTGGCCGCGGCACGACGGTACATATGAAGCGGAAGATCCTGAAGCGAGGCGGAAAGCCTTGAGCGCCTGCCTGGAAACGCTGCTGGAAAAGGCGCAGCAGGGGGACCGGGATGCCAGGGAGCAGTTGGTGGTGGATAATTCCGGCCTGGTGTGGTCCATCGCCCGGCGGTTTTACGGGCGCGGCGTGGACCCGGACGACCTCTACCAGCTGGGATGCCTGGGCTTTCTCAAGGCCATCGACGGCTTTGACCTCTCCTATGGCACCCAATTTTCCACCTATGCCGTACCCAAGATTGCCGGCGAGATTCGCCGCTTTCTCCGGGACGATGGCGCCGTGAAAGTGAGCCGCTCTGTGAAAGAGCGTTCCGCTTCCATCAAAATGGCCCGCGCCCGGCTAACGGCCCAGTGGAACCGGGAGCCGACCCTCTCAGAGCTGGCCGAGGCGCTGGACTTGACGGTAGAGGAAATCGCCGCCGCCGAGACTGCCACTGCCGCCACTGAATCCATCCAGCGGGAGAGCGGGGAAGAGGGCTTCACGCTGGAGCATATCCTCACCGACGGGTTTATGGAGGAGCAGCTGATTGAGCGGATTGCCCTCAAGGAGGCCATCGGAAAGCTGCCGGACCGGGAAAAGACCGTTATCGGCCTGCGGTACTATCGGGGACTCACTCAAGAGAAGACGGCGAAAATCCTCGGTGTCTCCCAGGTACAGGTCAGCCGCATTGAGAAGAAAGCCCTCCAGGCATTGCGAACGTATTTTTACGCGGATTCCCCATAACATAGAAACGGGCAGGCCAATGCGCCTGCCCGTTTTATGAATCCCCCACGCGACGCCATGGCGCAGGATTAGGAAAACTGCCAGATGACAAACGCTGCAAAATGTACTAAAATGGAGAAAAAGAATCCAGCGTGTTTGCAGCGGACGCCGGGTGGTGGGAGCATTCCCGCCGTGCGGCGCGGAAGAATGGGGGACACCATGAATCAGCAGGACCAGCAGCGGTTTGTCGCTGCCCGCCGGGAAGTCATCGCCCGGCAGTTTGGAATTTTGAATGATATGCAGCGGCGCGCCGTGCTGACGACACAGGGCCCGCTGCTTCTTTTGGCGGGCGCCGGCAGCGGCAAGACTACGGTGCTGATCCACCGCATCGCCAATCTCATGACCTTTGGCCGCGCTTCGGACAGCGAGGATGTCCCTGAGGGAATCACCGCCGAAGACGTGGATTTCCTGGAGGACTACCTGCGCCACGGCGGCGACCAGGAACGGGCCGAAGCGCTCTGTGCCCTGGAGCCGGCCAAGCCCTGGAGCATCCTGGCCATCACCTTTACCAACAAGGCGGCCAATGAGCTGAAGGACCGGCTGCACGCCATGCTGGGCGACGCGGCGGCGGACGTGTGGGCCATGACCTTCCACTCCGCCTGCTGCCGCATTCTCCGCCGGGAAATCGACCGGCTGGGCTACCGTACCAACTTCACCATCTACGATTCCGCGGACTCGGAACGGGTGATGAAGGACGTGATCCGCGATTTGCAGCTGGATGAAAAGTCCTTCCCGCCCCGGATGTTCCTGGGCATCATCAGCCGCGCTAAGGATCGCCTGCAGGGGCCGGAGGAGTTCTCACGGGTGGCGGACGCCTCGGGGGATTACCGCATGGAGAAGGCAGCCTGCGCCTATGCCGAGTATCAGCGGCGGCTGCGAGAGGCCGACGCGCTGGACTTTGACGACATCATTCTCCTGACCGTGGAGCTTTTACAGCAGTATGAGGAGGTCCGCAGCTACTACCAGCGGAAGTTCCGCTACGTCCTGATCGACGAGTACCAGGACACCAACCACCTCCAGTACCTGCTTTCGTCTCTGCTGGCGGGCGGCTACGAAAATTTCTGCGTGGTGGGCGACGACGACCAGAGTATTTACCGCTTCCGCGGCGCTACCATCGAAAATATCCTCCACTTTGAAGAGCAGCATCCCGGCGCTCAGGTGATTCGGCTGGAGCAGAATTACCGCTCCACCAAGGCCATTTTGAAGGCCGCCAACCAGGTGATTTCCCATAATCAGGGGCGCAAGGGCAAGACCCTCTGGACCAAGAACGCCGACGGCGGCAAGATTCTCGTCCGGGAGACCGGCTCTGAGGCCGATGAGGCGGCCTTCGTGGCCAGCCGAATCTTCAAAATCTCCCAGGGCAAGGTGTTCGGCAATATCGCGGTCTTGTACCGCACCAACGCCCAGTCCAACGCGCTGGAGACTGCCTTCCAGCGAAACGCCATCCCGTACCGGATCATTGGCGGCACCCGCTTCTTTGACCGGGCGGAAGTGAAGGATATGCTGGCGTACCTGTGGGTCATCAATAACCGCAGCGACGATCTCCGCCTACGGCGGATTATCAACAACCCGCCCCGGGGAATCGGCACCAAGACCCTGGAGACGGCAGGGCGTCTGGCCGAGGCGGAGCAGATGTTCCTCTATTCCGTCATTGCCGACGCCGACAACTTTGGCCCCCTGGAAAAGGCCGCGCCTAAACTCCGGGCCTTTTCCGATCTCATTGAAGGCCTGGCGGAGCTGCTGGACACCCTGTCCCTGCCGGACTTCTACGAAGAGGTTTTGCAGCGCACCGGCTACCAGGCCATGCTGGAGGCCAAGACAGACCCCGACAGCCGTACCCGGCTGGAGAACGTGCGGGAGCTTAAATCCAGTATCATCAGCTATGTGGAAAATAACGACGAGCCGTCCCTCTCGGGCTTCCTGGAGGAAATCGCCCTCTACACGGACTTGGATCAGTATGACGCCGACGCAGAGGCGGTGGTGCTGATGACCATGCACAGCGCCAAGGGCCTGGAGTTTGACCACGTGTTCCTGGTGGGCATGGAGGAGGGCCTCTTCCCCTCATCCCGCGGCACCTCCAGCAGCGAGGACTTGGAGGAGGAGCGGCGGCTTTGCTACGTGGGCATCACCCGGGCCAGGAAGACGCTGACCATGACCTATGCCCGGCAGCGGATGCTCTACGGCCACACTACCTATGGCCGTCCCTCGCGCTTTTTGCAGGAGCTGCCCAAAGACTGCGTGGAAGGACGCATTGCCCAGCCCAAACCGGCTTACGAGCCTCAGCGCTCCAGCCTCTATGGAGACTTTGACGGCTACGTGCCGCCGGCGCGGGAAGCACCCAAAAAGCGCCAGAGCTATTCCTCCCTGGGCACTGCACCGTCTGCCAGCAAGCGCGTCCAGTTTCAGAAGGGAGACATGGTGCGGCACCGGGCCTTTGGCCAGGGTATGGTCCTCTCGGTGCTGCCCATGGGCAACGACGCGCTGTTGGAGATCGCATTTGACGAGATCGGCACCCGGCGTCTGATGGCCAACACCGCCAGCGCCCATATGGAAAAGCTGTAAAATTCTCAGCCGCCCTGGCATATACTGCCAGGGGGTGGTAGGATGCGATGGAACCGGCGCAGCAGGAAGCGCCTTTTGGCGCTGACGCTCTTGGGGTTGGCGGTGGCCTTTCTGCTGTTTATGCGGCTGAGTGTTGCGCCGCTGGTGCAGGAGCTGGCCAAGGCCCGGGTGGCAAACAAGGCCTCCAGCATCATCAACGACGCCGTGGAGGCGCAGCTGCGCAATGACAATATCGACTACGACGCCATTGTCTTTCTGGAAAAAGATCGAAACGGCGCCATTACCGCGCTAAAGACCAATATCAACGAGATCAACCGACTGAAGACGGAAATCCTCTCCGTGATCGACACCATGCTCCTGGACCTGGACGTCAACGACGTAGGCCTGCCCCTGGGCAGCCTGATTTTGCCGGAATTCTTCTCCGGCACCGGGCCGGTGCTGCCGGTGAAGGTCATGTCCATCAGCACCTCGGACGCGGATTTTTATAACGAGTTCACTGAGGCCGGTATCAACCAGACCTCCCACCGGATCGACATGGAGGTCCGCATCACCATGACGATTCTCACACCGGTGGGAACGGAGAGCGTCACAGCAACCTCTACCGTGGTGGTGGCCGAAACGGTGATCGTGGGCACGGTACCGGGGAGCTATGTGGATGTTGGGACGGGATTACAATAGGAGGCAGCCATGGAACCAAAGGAACAAATCAAGCGCTTGACCGAGGAACTGGAGCGGCACAGCTATCTTTACTACGTCCTCGACCAGCCTGAGATTCCCGACTACGAGTACGATCAAAAGCTCCGGCAGCTGGAAGAGCTGGAAAAGGCGTATCCCCAGTATGCCTCGCCCTTGTCGCCCACGCAGCGGGTGGGCGGCGCGCCGCTGGAGCAGTTTGAAAAGGTGCAGCACGCGGTGCCGCTGGAGAGCTTACAGGACGTTTTCTCCATGGAGGAGCTTGCGGAGTTTGACGCGCACCTCCGGGAGAGTGTCCCGGACCCGGTCTATACGGTAGAACCCAAGGTGGACGGACTGTCGGTGGCCTTGGAGTATCGGGACGGCCTCTTTTACCAGGGTGCCACCCGGGGCGACGGCGTCACCGGCGAGGACGTGACTGAAAACCTCAAGACCATTCGTTCTATTCCCATGCGCCTGGAGGGCGCGCCCAGCCGCCTGATCGTCCGGGGCGAGGTGTTCATGCCCAAGGCGGTGTTTCTGTCGCTGAACCAGGCCAGGGAGGAGCGGGGAGAGGCCCTCTTTGCCAATCCGCGCAACGCGGCGGCCGGGTCGCTTCGGCAGCTGGACCCGAAAATCGCAGCAGAACGGCAGCTGGATATTTTGATTTTCAACCTGCAATTGGCGGAAGGGATCTCCTTCTCGACCCACAGCGAGACGCTGGAGTATCTCAAAGGGCTCCATTTTAAGGTGATTCCCTACTCCCTTTGCAGCGATGCGGCCACGGCACAGCGCTTAGTGGCGGAAATCGGGGAAAACCGCGGTGATTACGCCTTCGAGATCGACGGCGCTGTCATTAAGATTAACAGTCTGGAGACGCGCCGCCGGCTGGGCAGCACGGCGAAGTTCCCCCGGTGGGCGGCGGCGTTCAAGTATCCGCCGGAGATCAAAGAGACTGTGGTGCAGGAGATCGTCGTGCAGGTGGGCCGCACCGGCGTGTTGACGCCCAAGGCCGTGGTGTCGCCGGTCCGGCTGGCCGGTACCACCGTCACCAATGCGACGCTCCACAACCAGGATTTTATCACCGAAAAGGACATCCGCGTCGGAGACACCGTGAAAATTCGCAAGGCGGGGGAGATCATCCCGGAAATCATCGAGGTGGACAAGTCCCGCCGCCCGGAGACGGCAGTGCCGTATTTCTTGCCGGAGACCTGCCCGGTCTGCGGCGCACCGGTGGCCCGGGACGAGGACGGCGCCGCCATTCGCTGCACCGGCGCCGAGTGCCCGGCCCAGCTCTCCCGGAATCTGGCCCACTTCGTTTCCCGGGATGCCATGGATATTGACGGTCTGGGCAGTGCCATAGTCGAGCAGCTGATCGCGGCGGGGATGCTCCGCTCTCCGGCGGACCTCTACTTCCTGGAGCGGGAGAAGGTGGAGGCCCTGGACCGTATGGGCGACAAGTCTACCGACAACCTGCTCCGGGCGATTGAAAAGAGCAAGGGCAACGACCTGAGCCGCCTCCTCTACGCCTTCGGCATCCGCCAGGTGGGCGCCAAGGCGGCCAAGGTGCTGGCCCGGCAGTTCCAGTCCCTGGAGGCGTTGCAGCAGGCCACGGCGGAGGAGCTGACGGCTGTACCGGACATCGGCGCCATCACGGCGGACAACCTGGTGCGCTGGTTTGCCCAGGATCAATCCAAGGACCTGATCGCCAGGCTCAAGGAGGCGGGGGTCAATTTCCGCAGCCTCCAGCAGCCGGTGGGAACCTCCTTTGCAGGTAAGACATTCGTGCTGACCGGCGCGCTGACACGCTTTACTCGGGAAGCGGCCACGGAGGAGATTGAGAAGCGGGGCGGAAAAGCGGCCTCCTCGGTGTCGAAAAAAACTACCTATGTGGTGGCCGGTGAAAACGCCGGCTCCAAGCTCAAAAAGGCCGCGGAGCTGGGGGTCCCGGTCCTCAGCGAGGAAGCCTTCCAGGCCATGCTGGAAGAAACGTAAAAATAACGCCCCGCTGCTAATGCAGCGGGGCGATACTCAGTAGCTTTCCTGCGCCTTGGGCGCCGGCGCTTTTCCGGGAATTTGAGAAATTAGCACGCCTGCAAACACCAAGGCGCAGCCCAGAAGCTCCGTGGGTGTCAAGGACTGACGTAAAATGATCCAACCGAAAATGACGGAGAAAACCGACTCCAGGCTCATCAGCAGGGAGGCCACGGTGGGCTCGGTGTGGGCCTGGCCGATAATCTGGAAGGTATAGCCAATACCACTGGAGAAGATACCGGCATAGCCGATGGGAATCCAGCAGGCGAGGATGTTTTCCCAGCGGGGGGTCTCCCACAGGAAGGCGCAGACCAGGGAGAGACAGCCGCAGATGAAGAACTGCGTGGCGCTCAGCCGCACGCCGTCCACTTGACTGCTGGCCCGGTCGATGACCAGGATGTGGAAGCAGAAGGCCACGGCGCTGCCCAACGTTAGAAGTTCTCCGGCGCCCAGGGAGAAGTCCGTGCTGCCGCAGAGGAGGTACAGCCCTAGCACGGCCAGTACCACACTGCCCCAGACCCAGGGCTTGACGCGGCGGCCAAACAGCAGGCCGGCCATGGGCACCAGAATGATGTAGAGCGACGTGAGGAAACCGGACTTTCCAGGCGTCGTATAGAGGAGGCCCCATTGCTGCAAGGAGCAGGCGGCAAAAATGATGACGCCGCAGGCGAGACCGAAGTAAAGCTGCTGCTTTTTTGCCTCGGCTGTGACAGGGCGGCGGCTGACGCCCCGCCGGTCCATCACCGCGATCACCGGCAGCAGCACCAGGCTTCCCAAAAAGCAGCGGCTGGCCTGGAAGGTGAAGGGCTCCAAGTAGTCCATTCCTACCGACTGCGCCACGAATGCTGCGCCCCAGATCATGGCGCCCAGGAGTAAAAGACCATTACCAATCCAACGTTTTGACATAAAAATCCTCTCTTTCAGGAACACTCCGCACTACGGTATCACGATAAAGCGCACCTGTCAAGAGGGAAGCGGAAAGGAAATGATACAAATGGAGGACTTGTTTTTACCAACGCTGCACACCTTTGAAAACAACAATATCTTCACCGGCAGTTGGGGCGAGCTCCGCTTCAAGATCACGCCGACCATCGTGATGAAGACGCCCAAAGAGGTGGATATGGACGCCAGCTCCATGAAGGCCGAGGTCTGGCATGGAATCTTCTGCTATGAGAAAAGCGAGATCGAAGCGGAAGAAGTTTTTCCTATGAGCGCTGAGGGCCGGGAAAATATGCACCGCTGGCTCAAGGATCACGCATAGTGCCGCGTCTTACTCCAGCAGCTCCAGATTGATGGACCTCTCTGTAAAGCCGATTGCTTCGTAAAATGCTCTTGCAGGTAGGTTTTGGGCGTTGACTTGCAGCTCCAGGCAGTCAAAGTGCTGCTGGGCGCGGATTTCCCGGGCAAAAGCGAGAAGCTGCCGCCCGATGCCCCGGCTACGCAGGGATTCGGTGACGGCTAGGCAGTCTATAAACAGGATTCGCTGCGTCATCTGGGCCGTGACTTTCCGGCTCCTTTCCGAATAATAGAGGACGCCGACGACCTGACCGTTCCAGTCTGCCACCAGGAGGGTTTTCTCCTCCACCGCCTGCTGAAATTCTTCCAGTGACAAGAGCGTCTCTCTGGGCTGATAACAGTCGGGCCGCAAGGTCACGTGCAGCTGATGGACCTCCTGAAAAATTGCTTCCACATCCGCATGATCGTGGATGGAAGCATAACGGATGACAATATCGCGCATAGTTCCTCCGTATATTCCGCTTCCAAGCGGAGAATCTGTTTTTCTGCATTGTAGCACTTTGTATTTTTCTTTACAAGTTTCTCGGACTTACTTCGTTTACTGGATCAGGAGGCGATCTCATGAAAGCTGCCCTATTGCAAATGCCCGTCACCGCCGACAAGGCGGAGAACCTCGCCGTAGCCGAAGACTATATCTGCCGGGCTGCGGAGGCCGGGGCGGATCTGGCTATCTTGCCGGAGATGTTCTGCTGTCCGTATACTAACGCATCCTTCGTCCAAAACGCCGAGGCGGCAGGGGAGGGCGTGTACACCGCCATGGCCGAGGCAGCCCGGCGCGCGGGGCTGTGGCTGGTAGCCGGGTCGATGCCAGAGCGCGACGACACGCGGATTTATAACACATCCTTCGTCTTTGATCCTACCGGCACCTGCGTGGCCCGGCACCGGAAAATGCACCTCTTCGACATCGACGTCCGGGGCGGCCAGCGCTTCTTTGAATCGGAGACCTTTACGGCGGGGGACAGCGTCACCGTCTTTGATACTCCCTTTGGGAAGCTGGGACTCTGCATCTGCTTTGATATGCGCTTCCCGGAGCTGGCGCGGTGTATGGCGCTCTCAGGCGCCCAAGCCATCGTGGCGCCGGCGGCCTTCAACATGACCACCGGGCCAGCCCACTGGGAGCTGCTGTTCCGGCAGCGGGCGGTGGACAACCAGCTCTTCACCCTGGGTGTGGCGCCGGCCCGGGATGTGGCCGGCCCCTATGTCTCCTACGGCAACTCCCTGGTCTGTTCTCCCTGGGGCGACGTGATGGCCCGGGTCGGCAGCGAACCGGCGCTCTTGCTGGTGGACGTGGATTTCAGCTACAATGACCAGATCCGCGCCCAGCTGCCGCTGCTGAGCGCCCGGCGCACCGACGTATATCAGCTGACGTTTTGAAGCACCTCAGAGGGCGCTGCTTCCGGGAATCACCGCACCGGCGAAGCCAGCTTCCCTGGCCAGGGCTGCCTTGCGGGCCAGGGTGTCCGCCGTATCGTAAAGCACCATGTGAAACGTGTTTCCGTCCGCAAAGTGGAGATATTGGCAGGAGAGGTCCTCATCAAAGAAGCTGGGATACGCATCCAGCAGCGTTGACAGCTGCTCCCGCTGGAGCGCCGTGCCGGTGCCGGAGGGGCAGGGGAGGGTAAAATCCATCGCCAGCCACTCCAGCATCAGCCAGCAGCGCCGCGGCGCCGCCTGGGCAGCTTCCTTGAGCCGCTGCGAGAGACTACCGCCGGACACGGACGAGGAAATCAGAACGCCGCACTGGGGGAGGACCTGCCCCCACTGCTCCGGCAGCAGCAGCCGCGGCCCCAGACGCTCTGCCAGACTGGTCAGCTGTTCCTGGGTCTCCGGCTGCTCCCACAGCGCGGCGACGAAGGCGGCGGTACCTGCATTTCGGATCAGGCCTTCCGGGTCTTCCGGGGTCTGGGAAACCAGCAGCAGGGGAGACTGGGCGGTCAGCACCGGAAAGGATGGACTTGTCTCGATCACCATGGACAATGCACCTCCTGTGTGTTATACTATGGTCGTGATAATTCTATGAAGCGGCAGGTTTCCATATGTCCTTTTCTCTGATCCCCAAGATGCTCTGTCCGTCACTTACGGACCTCACCCCGGAGCGTCTTCAAAAAGCCGGCGTCACGTTTTTGATGCTGGACTTTGACAATACCATCGTCCCCTATACCACCGATGTGCCTACCCCTGAGATGGAGGCGTGGCTGGCCAGAATGCAGTGTTCCGAGATCGGCCTTTGCGTCGTCTCCAACAGCCATAAATCCCGAGTGGTGGAATTTTGCGGCGCCAGGGGAATCCCTTGCATTACATACGCTAGAAAGCCGTTTTCCAAAGGCATTCTGCAATGCCGGGACAAGTTTTCCCTGGACCTCTCCCACGCTGCCCTGGCGGGCGACCAGATCTATACCGACGTGCTGGGGGCCAACTGCGCCGGAACCGTGTCCATTTTGGTGCGGCCCATCCATCTTCACACCATTTGGCTTCGCCTGCGTCATGTGGCGGAGCTGCCGTTTATTTTCATTGGAAAAAGGAGCGCGAAACTATGAACAACCTCAAAAAACTCCAGTCCCTTTTGCGGGAGGGTGTAGTGGACGGCCTGCTTCTCACCAGCAAGGTGAATCGGCACTATGCCGCCGGCTACGATGTGGACGAAGGCGTTGCGGTGATTGGCCGTGAGGCATGCTACTATTTTACCGACAGCCGCTATATCGAAGTGGCCCAGGAAAATTTGCCTGGGTTCGTGGTGGAAGAGGTCAACCGGGAGAACCCTTACGACCGGCGGATCAATGCCGCGCTGGAAGCGCAGGGGATCAAGACCCTGGGCATCGAGGAGCAGTACCTCACCTACGGGGAGTTCCTGAACTACGAAAAGAAGCTCAACGCTGCCCTTATGCCTTTCCAGAAGGAAATCTCTAAGTTCCGTCAGGTGAAGGAGGACTGGGAGATTGATAAAATGCGCCGCGCCCAGGAGATCACCGACCAGGCCTTTGAAAAGATTCTCAAGGTCATCAAGCCCGGCATGACGGAAAAGGAACTGACGGCAGAGCTGATCTATACCCTCTATTCCCTGGGGGCTGACGGCCTCTCCTTCCCGCCCATCGTCGTCTCCGGACCTAACACCAGCAAGCCCCACGGTGTTCCGGGAGACCGTGTCCTGGCCTACGGCGACTTTATCACCATGGACTTCGGCTGCATCGTGGACGGCTATTGCTCCGATATGACGAGAACTGTGGCGTTGGGCTTTGTATCCCAGGAGATGTCGCAGGTCTATGAAACCGTGTTGCGGGCCCAGGAGATGGGCATTGCTGCCACCAAGGCCGGTGTCACCGGCAAGGAAGTGGACGGCGCGGCAAGAAAAGTCATCACCGACGCGGGCTACGGCGCCTACTTTGGCCACAGCTACGGCCACAGCGTTGGCCTGGAGATTCACGAGAATCCCGGCTGCAGTATCGCCAACGAGAGCCCTCTGGAGGCAGGGGTCGTCTGCTCGGCAGAGCCCGGCATCTATCTCCCCGGCAGGTTCGGCGTGCGCATAGAGGATGTAGTCATCGTGCGGGAGGATGGCTGCGAAGATATCACCGCCAGCCCCAAGCAATTGATCGTTCTCTGAAAAATTTTTCTTTACCTCTTGAAAAATAGGGAATTATCGAGTATAATTCCCTATGTCTTTGTGAATGATTGATTTGAATGCAGCCCGCAGGATAAATAGGAGGACATAAGGTTTATGATTTCTGTTAGCGATTTTAGAAATGGCATTACCTTCGAGATGGACGGCAAGGTCATGCAGATTGTGGAATTCCAGCATGTTAAGCCCGGCAAGGGCGCTGCTTTCGTCCGTGTGAAGATGAAGAATGTGATCACCGGTGCCGTCACAGAAACTACCTTCAACCCCAACGACAAGTATCCCACGGCTTATATCGAAAGAAAGAAAATGGAGTATTCCTACGCCGACGGCAATCTCTACTACTTCATGGATATGGAGACCTATGAGATGACCCCCGTGGACAAGGATATCCTCGACAGCAGCTTCCGCTTCGTCAAGGAGAACGATACCTGCACCGTGCTGTCCTATAAGGGCAACGTGTTCAGCGTGGAGGCTCCCAACTTCGTGGACCTCACTGTCACCAAGGCTGACCCCGGCGTGAAGGGCGATACCGCCACCAACGTCACTAAGCCCGCTACGGTGGAGACCGGCGCTGAGATCAAGGTTCCGCTCTTCATCAACGAGGGCGACCGCATCAGCATCGACACCCGCACCGGCGAATACCTGGGCCGTGCCAAGAGCTAAAGCCCGCTTTCTGCGAAAGGAGAACGCGTTATGACTCTGTCCGAAAGAACCGCTTATCTCAAGGGCCTGATGGAAGGCATGAAGATCGACACTGAAACCAACGAGGGCAAGCTGTTCCAGGCAATCATTGACACGTTGGACGATATGGCGCTGACCGTCTCCGATATGGAGGATGTGGTGGACGCCGTCTGTGATGAGTTGGACTCCATCGAAGAGGATCTCGACAACATCGAAGATTACCTCCTGGATGATGAGGACGACGAAGAGGACGAGGATGACGAGGACTACGACTTCAACGATGAGACCATCTACGAAGTCAAGTGCCCCACTTGCGGCACCGTCATCAACCTGGATGAGGATATGCTGGACGCTGGCTCCATCCAGTGCCCCGATTGCGGCGAAGAGCTGGAGTTCGACGCCGACGATCTGGAAGAAGAGCCCTTCTAAATTGAATCATTTACTGCCCGGTTCTCCGGGCAGTCCTATGGGCCTGTAGCGCAGCTGGGAGCGCACCACATTCGCATTGTGGGGGTCGAGAGTTCGAATCTCTTCAGGTCCACCAAAACAATGATTCTCCCGCTATGCGGGAGAATCATTGTTTTTATATGAAGAAATTTGAGTTGAAATCCAACCTGCCGGTGGCAAGTTAGCGCTCAGTTCTTTGGTTGCCGTCTGCGATGGAAAAGAGGGTAGGAAAGAAGATGGATCTCACGTTCCAACTGGAAAACGGAAAATTCAATTATCGGGTTTGCGCCCTCATCCTTCGTGACGGGGAAATTCTAGCGATGCACGATGAACGCTCTCCTTATTACTATCTTCCCGGCGGACGTGTGCAGTTGGGGGAGACGGCGGAACACGCCGTGCTTCGGGAACTGCAGGAAGAGCTGCATATTTCGGCTGAGATCGTAAGGCCCCTTTGGCTGAATCAGGCTTTCTTTCAGGAAGATGTCGATGGGCTTTCTTACCATGAGCTATGCATTTATTTCCTGATGGACGTTTCCCAAACGGATTTACGCACCAGAGGCGCCCAATTTACCCTGCGGGAAGGAAAACACGTCCATACATTTGAATGGCTGAGATTTGAGCGCTTGCAGCAGGAATACTTTTATCCGCTCTTTTTAAAGCGTGCGATTTTCGATCTGCCTCAGACGTTTACCCTGCAGACGGAACTGGAATAGCGCAAAACGGCAAGCTCTCTCGGGAGCTTGCCGTTTCAGACTGTCGAGAAACCCCGGTTTTGCCTGAACAAAACTGGGGTTTCTCGACAGTCTGAGGGCCCGTCGCAGAATAGGAAAATTCTGCGACGGGTTTTCTTCTGCCTGGGACGGCTAAAATAACGGAAATTACAGAAAAATCTGCGCATATATGTCTAAAATGGACGCACCAAACCAGACCCAGGCGGT
>DVHE01000066.1 GCA_018712245.1 Candidatus Avoscillospira avicola
GTGCGACAGAGCAGCGGGGAATGTGTGCAAGGGGTTAAGACCCCTTGCGCGTTCAATAAGGTCGTTTTTGCAACTTTTTGAAGTTGCAAAAACGGGGGACAGCGGGGCGAAAATACTTTTTCGACACGCTGGACCGGCCTTCGGCCGGTTCGGGCCGATGTAGGCATCGGCCCCTACGAATTAAATATCCAAATTGACGACGTATTTGGCCTTTTTCTCAATAAATTCCTTGCGCGGCTCGACTTTTTCGCCCATCAGCACCGTGAAGGTCTCGTCGGCGGCCACGGCGTCCTGCAGCTCGATGCGCTTCAGGACTCTGGTCTCGGGGTTCATGGTTGTCTCCCACAGCTCGTGGGGGTCCATTTCGCCGAGGCCCTTGAACCGGGAGATATCCACCTTGGCGTTGGGATTGTCGCCCCGAAGCTCGGCGGCCAGCTGCTCCCGCTCTTCCTCGGAGAAGGCCAGCTTCGTGGTCTTGCCGCGGCTGATCTTGAAGAGGGGCGGCACGGCGGCATAGACGTAGCCATGCTCGATCAAGGGCCGCATAAACCGGAAGAAGAAGGTCAGAAGCAGCGTGCGGATGTGAGAGCCGTCCACATCGGCATCGGCCATGATAATGACCTTGTGGTAGCGGAGCTTGGTGACGTCGAAGTCCTCGCCGATGCCGGCGCCCAGGGCCGTAATGACGGGGTTCAGCTTGTCGTTGCCGTAGACCTTGTCGGCTCGGGCCTTTTCCACATTGAGCATCTTGCCCCACAGCGGCAGGATGGCCTGGAACCGGGCGTCCCGTCCGCCCTTGGCGGAACCGCCGGCGCTGTCGCCCTCGACGATGTAAATCTCGGTGAGCTCCGGGTCGCGCTCGTTGCAGTCGGAGAGCTTGCCGGGCAATGTTGCGCCCTCCAGGGCGTTCTTGCGGCGGATGGAGTCCCGAGCCCGCCGGGCGGCCTCCCGGGCGCGGTTGGCCGTCATGGCCTTCTCCAGGATGATCTTGGCCACGGCGGGGTTTTCCTCCAGGTATTCCGAGAGCTTGGTGGAGACGATGTTGTCCACCAGCGTGCGGATGGAGGCATTGCCCAGCTTGGCCTTGGTCTGGCCCTCGAACTGGGCGTCGGTCAGCTTGACGGAGATGACGGCGGTCAGACCCTCCCGGACGTCTTCGCCGGAGACCTTGTCGTCGCCCTTGATGATGCCGGCCTTCTGGCCGTAGGCGTTGAGGACGCGGGTCAGCGCCGTCTTGAAGCCGGTCTCGTGCATACCGCCCTCGGGCGTATGAATATTGTTGGCGAAGGAGAGAATGGTGTCGTTGTAGCTGTCGTTATACTGGATGGCCACCTCGGCCACCGAGTCCTCCTTGGAGCCATTCATATAGATGACGCCCTGGTGAATGGGCGTTTTATTGCGGTTGAGCCAGGCGGCAAACTCCTTGATGCCGCCTTCGTAGTGCATGGTATGCTTCTGCTCCTGGCCGACGCGGCAGTCCTCGGTGGAGATCTTCAGACCGGCATTCAAAAATGCCTGCTCCCGCATCCGGGTGTGGAGCGTCTCGTAGTCGTAAACCAGCGTATCGAACATCTCCGGGTCCGGCTTGAAGGTGACGGTGGTGCCGGTGCGGTCCGTGGTGCCGACGATGGTCATGGGCTGGGTGATATTGCCCCGGGAGAAGCGCATCTGGTAGATGTTCCCGTTCTTATGGACCTGGACCTCCAGCCACTCCGAAAGGGCGTTGACCACCGAGGCGCCCACGCCGTGGAGGCCGCCGGAGACCTTATAGCCGCCGCCGCCGAACTTGCCGCCGGCGTGGAGGACGGTGTAGACCACTTCCAGGGCGGGCTTGCCGGTCTGGGCCTGGACGTCCACGGGAATGCCGCGGCCGTTGTCGGTGACGGTGATGGTATCGCCCTCGTTGATCCGCACATGGATCTCATTGCAGTAACCGGCCAGGGCCTCGTCGATGGCGTTGTCCACGATCTCATAGACCAGGTGGTGCAGGCCCGAAGCGCTGGTGGAGCCGATATACATGCCGGGCCGCTTGCGCACGGCCTCCAGCCCTTCCAGCACCTGAATTTGGCTGGCGTCGTAGGTTTCTTCTACTTTGGTAAGAATTTCTTCAGACATATAAACCTCCAGTTGAGGTGGATTGGCGGATGGGAATCGCAGGGTGCGGCGTGTAGAGGTCGCTGCCTATACATCGACCCGGCCGCGCAGCGGCCTTGAGGCCGTCGGGCGGATGTGGGCATCCGCCCCTACGGGTGCAGTGGAAATTTATGGATCACTCAGCCGCTTTTCCAGCGTGGCGGGGTTGAACTGACTCAGATACACCCGGTTCATTCCAAATTCGCTGGTAAGAATTTCTTCAGACATAAAAAACCTCCAGTTGAGGTGGATTGGCGGATGGGAATCGCAGGGTGCGGCGTGTAGAGGTCGCTGCCTATACATCGACCCGACCGCTTAGCGGCCTTGCGGCCGTCGGGCGGATGTGGGCATCCGCCCCTACGCGTGCAGTGGAAATTTATGGATCACTCAGCCGCTTTTCCAGCGTGGCGGGGTTGAACTGGCTCAGATACACCCGGTTCATGCCGAATTCGCTGGTGAGAAGAAAGGATTTTGGCAAGTCCTCCCCGGCGGCCACCACTTGGCCGTTTTCCTCGGCCTGCCGCAGAAAGGCCCTGGTGTGCTTGGAACAGGTGGTATTGTCCAGGTCAAAAATGCCGATGATGGACGTATCCCGGACCGCCATATCAGAGCCCAGGGAGAGATACATGGCGCTTGCCTCCTAACCCGGCTGGAGCTGTCCGCCGGCAATGTGGGTGACGGACCCCAGCTTAGTAAATTTTCGCGCTTCGCAGCAGGTAATGAATACCTGGCCCGATTTCAGCTGATTTAAAAGGAAATCCTGCCGCCCGTCGTCCAGCTCCGAGAGGACGTCGTCCAGCAGCAGCACCGGCTCTTCTCCGGTGTCGTCCCGGAAAATCTCCCGTTCGGAGAGCTTCAGCGAGATGGCCGCCGTCCGTACCTGTCCCTGGGAGCCGAAGCTCTTCAAACTCAGGCCGTTGCAGCAGACTTCAAAGTCGTCCCGATGGGGGCCGGTGAGGCACTGGCCAGACTCCAGCTCCGCTCGCAGATGGGCCTCCTGGTGCTGGAGAATTGCCTGCTCCACCTGACTCCGGGGCGCCAGGGGATTTTCCACCGTAGAGACGGTGTGGTAGGCCATGGTGATTTCCTCCCGGTCGCCGGAAAATTCCCGGTGATATTCAGCCGTCAGCCGGGAGAGCTTTTCAAAATAATTGGCCCGGTAGGCGATCAGCACCGCGCCGAACTGCGCCAGGCGCAGATTGAAGTCCGGCAGGATGTCCAGATATTCCGGCCGCTCCCGCCAGTCCTTGAGAATGCGGCTCTTGTGATCCAGCAGCCGCTGATACTCCTGGAGCGCCCGGCTGTAGCCGGGGCGCAGCTGGCAGAGGGCAAAGTCCAAAAACCGCCGCCGCTTCTCGGCCCCGGCTTTGAGGATGGAGAGATCCTCCGGACAAAAGAGAACGGTGGTCAGCTCTCCTTCCAGCGTGGTGAAGTTCTTCTGCTTGACGCCGTTGAGGTAAAGCTGCCGCGGCTTCCGACCGGGAAACAGCACGGCGCGGATGGTCTTGTCCCGGTTCTTCGAGAGGACGTCCGCCTCCAGGTCGGCAAAGTCCGAACCAAAGAGAATCAGCTCCTGCTCCTTCCTGGTGCGGAAGGCCCGCCCGGTGGAGAGATAGGTGATGGCCTCCAGCAGATTGGTCTTTCCCTGGGCATTGTCGCCCAAAATCAGGTTGACGCCCGGCACGAAGGCCGCGTCCAGCGCCCGATAATTGCGAAAGCCCCGGAGGCGGATGGCTTCAATCTCCATCCGCCGTCACGCGCCAGGCGCCGCCCAGACAGGCGACCTGGTCGCCGGGGTGGAGCTTTTTGCCCCGCATGGTGCAGACCTCCCCGTTGACCGACACGTCTCCCGCCTGAATCATGGTTTTAGCCATGCCGCCCGAGGGAACGGCGTTGGCAAATTTTAAAAAATCCTGCAGCTTGATAAATTCTGTGTGGATGGGCACATCCACCACGCCGGCCTGCCGCCGGGTGACACGCACTTTCATAGGAAGTCCTTTCTTTCACTGGGAAGGTTGCCCGGGGCGGTTCATTCCGCCTTCAGGCGCACAGGCAGGACCATATAGAGGAAGGAGGTGCTGCCGTCGCTGGGGGTGAGGATGATGGGGCTCAGACCGTTGGACAGCTCCAGAATCACGTGTTCCGTGGGCACGGCCTTGAGGGCGTCCAGGAAGTAGCGGCAGTTGAAGCCGATCTCCAGGTCCTTGCCGTCGCCGGCCAGGTCGCAGGAATCCCGGGCCTCGCCGATGGTGGTGATGGTGTGGAACTCCGCCTTGTCCTTGCCGAAGCGGCAGCGGACGGGGCTCTTGAGCTTTTCCGAGACGATCAGGCTCACTCGATCAATGGAGGCAGTCAGCTGGGCCCGGTTGGCGCCGATCTGGATGGGGTTGTTCTCCGGCACCACCCGCCGCCAGTCCAGGAACTCGCCTTCCAGCACGCGGCAGACCAGGGTGACGGCGCCCACTTCAAAGAGGATGTGCTTGCGGCCCAGGGTGAAGGCCGCCGGATCGTCGGTATCGCCGAGAATCTTCTCCAGCTCCTTGAGGGCGGCGGAGGGAATGACAAATTTTACCTCCCGGTCCAAGGGCGTCTCCGGCAAAAAGCGCCGCAGCGCCAGGCGGAAGCCATCCACGGCCACCATGGTGATGCTGTTGGATTCCACTTCCATCAGGCAGCCGGTCTGCACCGGCCGGGCCATATTCTCGCTGACGGCAAAAATCGTGCCGGAAATCAGCTCCCGCAGCTTGTTCTGGGGGATTTGGATGGCATTTTCGTATTCCACGTCCGGTAGGGCGGGGTAGTCCTCGGCGCTCATGGCCGTGATGGTAAACGAGGCGATTCCGCTGCGGATGGACACCTTGAATTGGTTGTCCACGCTGATGGTGACGTCCTCATCGGGCAGCTTACGGATGATATCGAAAAAGAGCCTGGCCGGCATGACGCAGCTGCCGGTCTCTGTGATGGAGGCGGGCACGGTCACGGTGATCCCTGTTTCCAAATTATAGCCGGAGAGATAGAGTTCCATGCCGGCGCGGACATAGATGCCCTCCAGGGCCGGAATCGAGCTTTTGGGAGAGACGGTGCGAGAGGCAATGGAGATGCCGTTCACCAGCAGGCTTTTTTCGCAGGAAAATTTCATAAGGTAGCCTCCTTACAGCCGTCCGGTTTTTCCACAGCCACCGGGACGGTCTTTTCGGTTCTGATTCAGCTCTCTTAAAAGAAAGAGAGCATATTTTAGTAGAAGCAGTAGTAGAAGGATTTTATGTGGAAAACCGGCGCGAGCCTTGGAATCGCAAGGGGTTTGCGTCCACAGGCCATTGTGGATAAATTAACCCTTGTCCACAGGGGAATTTTGCCGAACCGCGTCGGAACAGATTTCCACAGAATCATTTCCACAGTGAACAGCCGCTGTGGAAAATATTTCGTCTGCACGAAACGGGAGGAAGAGCGCGAAAAAGTTTCCTTTTTCCCCTTTCTCTCAGGAAGAGCGCAGAACGGCTCAGAGCTTGCTGTTGATATTGGCCATGATGTCCCGGATGGTCTCGTTCAGGGGATTTTTGCTGTCCGAGAGGGCTTTTTCGATCTTCCTTACAGAGTGGAGGACCGTGGAGTGGTCCCGGCCGAACTCCTTGCCGGTGTCCGGGAGGCTCAGGTTGGTCATTTTGCGGATCAGGTACATGGCCACCTGTCTTGCCTCGGCGGTGCCTTTATTTTTCAGCGTGCCGCGGAGAGTGTCGTCGTCAATATTATAGAACTTGCCCACCTCGCTGATGATGAGGCTGGGCGTGGGCAGCGTGTCGGCTTTGCCCTTGTACATATCCTTGATGGCCCGGGAGACGTTGGCCACATTGATCTCCATGCCGGTCAGCTCCCAATAGGCCTTGATTTTCTTCACGGTGCCTTCGATCTGCCGGATGTTGGTGGTGATGTTCTCCGCGATGTAGGCGCAGACGTCGTCGGGCATATCCATGCCCAGGGACTTGGACTTATTGAGGATGATGGCCATGCGGGTCTCATAGTCGGGGGGATTGATGTCCGCGATCAGGCCCCACTCAAAGCGGGTCTTGAGTCGGTCCTCCAGCCGCAGCAGGTCGGAGGGCGGACGGTCCGAAGTCAGGACAATCTGCTTGTGATTTTCGTAGAGATTGTTGAAGGTATGGAAAAATTCCTCCTGGGTGGACTCCTTGCCGGAGATAAACTGGATGTCGTCCACCAGGAACAGGTCCGCATTGCGGTATTTGTTGCGGAACTCCGCGTTTTTGCCCTCCTGGAGGGACTGGATCATCTCATTGGTGAACTGGTCGCCTTTGATATAGATGATGTTGTAGTCCGGGTGCCGGTAGTTGATCTCCCCGGCGATGGCGTAGAGAAGGTGCGTCTTGCCGAGGCCCGAGGGACCGTAGATAAAGAGGGGGTTGTACGTCTCGGCGGGGCGGTTGGCCACGGCGATGGCCGCGGCGTGGGCAAAGCGGTTGGAGGGGCCGACCACGAACCGATCAAAGGTAAATTGGGGATTATACTCAATAAATTGGGGGGTCTTGCCCTTTTTGCGGAATTCCTCCACTTCGTCGCCGGTGAGGACTTGCAGTTCCACGTTCATGTCGAAGAGTTCCTTCATGGCGTCGAGGATATGGGTAGCGCAGCGGCGCTCAATGATATCCTTGCGGAATTCTGAGGGGGAGTAAAGCACCAGCTTATTTTCCGTCAATTCCACCACTTCGGCGTCGTCGAACCAGGTGGAGATCACGGTGGTCCCCAGCAGATTTTCCATATGGGTCAAAACCTTTGCCCAAACATAGGCGGAAGAGTACATGATCGACTCCTTTCTATGGAATTTTTCATGAAAAGTAAAGTAAAGCAGAATAATTCAAATTAAATTATACCACAGGATGCTTCGCCATGCAAGGAATACCGCCAAGTTTTTTCCACACGCCCTCTGTATTATTAAATGCACAGAGACTCAACTGAGTCGCCTGTGCATTTTTCTTTTTATATCGACCCCATAAGACGGAGGTGAGACCGACGGGAAAATACCGCTACCTGACCTTCGAGGACAGGAAGAAGATCGAGGCGTGGCACCTGATCGGAGACCGGCCGGCCGACATCGCGGCCCGCCTCTCCGTCCACTACACCAC
>DVHE01000067.1 GCA_018712245.1 Candidatus Avoscillospira avicola
CTCTCAGCTTTCCCACGTTGTCCCACAGGCTTCCCACCCCGCCGTTACCAGCAACGCAGGCTGTGGTAGGATTACCCCAAATGGATAGGGCAGCTTCTAAAAGCAATTTGTTACGCGACCTCGTGTCGCACACCATCCTCGGGGTCAAGACCCTTGGCGGGGAGAGGGGGCGCGGCTTCCAACTCATTGAGGTACGCCCTGACCGTGTGCGCGATCCTGGCTGTTTCATATTGGAGCTCGTTAGCCTCCTCGGATTCTTTTCGGCCTTCACAGCTGAAGACGTTGCTGGTAGGGTGGACGTCGCAGACGGGTTCCCCGTCCAGATACACACACAGGATATTTGCGCCCTTCCTCTCTGATACCACGCCCATTTCCCGCAGCTGCAGGGACAGTTCACCGAAGAAGCGGCTGCGGATTTCCTCCTGCCGGACATTGGTGTTTTCCATCTCTTTGCCTCCCTTGTAACTTTAGCGCCCTTTTTCGGGAAATGAAAAAAGGCGCCAATCCTTCAGCCTGTTGGCTGAGAGATTGACGCCTTTGGCACTCTGATTTTTGCCGGATATGAAAGCAGCGCCCTTTTTGAAAAATCTCATTTCAAAAAGGGCGCTGTGGATTTCTAAAAAATTTGGGGGTTCGAATCCAGCCAGCTTCTGTGAAACCCCCCGTTGGATCTTTTGTTTTTCCTGTGAAATTTGAGGGGCAAAAACCCCTGAAAAGCCCGATACCATCGGCATTTCTGCCGACGGTATCCAAAGTGGGCATTCTTTTTGGCGGAGATGAAGGGATTTGAACCCTTGCGCCGGTTTCCCGACCTACTCCCTTAGCAGGGGAGCCCCTTCACCAACTTGGGTACATCTCCAAAATCAGTGGCAATATAAATATCATAAATACGAAAAGCTGCTGGCGGAGAGAGTGGGATTCGAACCCACGGCCCTTTTGGGGTCACTGGTTTTCAAGACCAGCTCCTTAAACCGCTCGGACATCTCTCCGTATCTTTCAGAGACGCGAATTATTCTAGCATACCTATTTCCATTTGTCAATCAATTTTTCCGCCCCCGGCTTGATGTTCCGGACGGTTGGTGCTATACTATCCCTCAGAAATCTTGAAATGAAGGTGCATTTCCCATGACGAAAATTGACATTTACTCCGGTTTCCTGGGTGCCGGCAAGACCACGCTGATTAAAAAGATGATCAAGGAAGCCTACGCCGGTCAGAAAGTCGTGCTGATCGAAAATGAGTTCGGCGAAATCGGCATCGACGGCGGCTTTTTGCAGGAAGCCGGGATTGAAATCACCGAGATGAATTCCGGCTGCATCTGCTGCAGCCTGGTGGGCGACTTCGGCAAGGCCCTGGAGCAGGTGATCCGGGACTATGCCCCGGACCGCATCCTCATCGAGCCCTCCGGTGTCGGCAAGCTCAGTGATGTAGAAGCCGCCGTGGAAAAGGTTGTCTCCGACACGGTGACCCTGGGCAACCTGGTGACGGTGGCCGACGCGAGCAAGTGCAAGATGTATATGAAAAACTTCGGCGAGTTCTACAACAACCAGGTGGAGAGCGCCGGTACCATCGTTCTCTCCCGAACCGGCTCCATTGCGCCGGAAAAGCTCTCCGCCGCCGTGGCCCTGCTGCGGGAAAAGAACCCCAACGCCGTCATCGTCACCACCCCCTGGGACCAGCTGACCGGCCAGCAGATTCTGGAGGCCATGGAGCAGGGCAACACGCTGCTGCGGGAGCTGGAGGCGCGCCACTACGGCGAAGGCCACGACGAGGAAGAAGAGGCGGACCACCACTGCTGCCATCACCATGACCATGACGAGGAGGGCGAGGAACACCACCACTGCCACCACCATGACCATGACGAGGAGGATGAGGAGCATCACTGCTGCCACCACCACGACCATGACGAGGAGGATGCGGAGCATCACCACTGCCACCATCATGACCATGACCACGAGGACGGCTGCTGCCATCACGACCACCACCATCACCACGGCCACGACGCCGATGAGGTATTCACCAGCTGGGGCGTCGAGACGCCCAAGACCTTCACTGAGGCTGCCGTCCGCGCCGCGCTGGAGGCATTGGACAGCGGCGCTTACGGCATGATCCTCCGGGCCAAGGGCATTATCCCTGTGGAGAACGGCCAGTGGCTCCACTTCGACTTTGTCCCCGGCGAAATCGACCTGCGCCACGGCCCCGCCGCCGTCACCGGCCGGCTGTGCGTCATCGGATCCAAGCTGGACGAGCAGGGCGTGGCCCATCTGTTCGGAGTGTAACCCACGCCACGCGATCTTGCGGAAGGAGGCCATGCTATGCCGATCCCTGTCTATGCTTTCACCGGCTTCCTGGAGTCGGGAAAGACAAAATTTATCCAAGAAACCCTGGAAGACCCCCGGTTCAACGACGGCACCCGGACGCTGCTGCTGGTGATGGAGGAGGGCGAGGAGGAATACCACGCCGACACCTATCCTCATAACTGTGTCTACCAGGAAGTGGTGGACGACCTGGACGAGCTGACCGCCGAGGCCCTGGAGGCCATGGTGCAGAAGTACCACGCCCGCCGGGTGGTAGCCGAGCTGAACGGAATGCGCCTGGCCGGGGAATTCTACGAGAAAATGCCCGAAGACTGGCAGATCGCCCAGGAGGTCATGTTTGCCGACTCCACCACCATTCTCTCCTACAACGCCAATATGCGCCAGCTGGTGGTGGACAAGCTCACCGGCGCGGAGATGGTGGTCTTCAACCGGATGGCCCTGGGGGCCGATGTGATGCCTTTTCACAAGCTGGCCCGGGCCGTCAACCGCCGCATCGACATCGTCTACGACTTTGTGGACGGTTCCACCCAGTTCGACGAAATCGAAGACCCGCTGCCCTTTGACATCAACGCTCCGGTGATCGAGATAAAAGACGAGGACTACGCCCTCTTCTACCGCGACATCACCGAAGAACCCAAGAAGTACGACAAGAAGACCGTCCGCTTCAAGGGTCAGGTGGCCAAGCTCAAGCGGGAAAAGGTGGGCATGTTCGCCCCCGGCCGCTTTGTGATGACCTGCTGCGAGGCCGACATCACCTTTATGGGCATCCCCTGCCGGTGGCCCGGCGCGGAAAAGCTGGAAGCCCGGAGCTACGTGATGGTGGAGGCCACCGTCTCGGTGCGCTATCACAATCTCTACCGCGGCGTGGGGCCCATCCTCACCGCCACCAGCGTCACCCCCGCCCCCCCGGCAGAGCAGGACGTGGTGACATTTTAATCCATCCGCTGTCAAAAAACCGTCCCGCCTGCGGCGGGACGGTTTTTTGACAGCAGCAAAAGACATACAATTCCATTACCGGGTGTAGCCCGCGGCTTGGAGCATGGCGCGCATTTCCCGGTGGGCTGCGGCGGCGGTCTCCGCCTCGTCGATTCCCAGGAGGCGTCCCTCCCGGGCCACGGGCTTTCCGCCCACCACGACCCACTGGGCGGGCTTGCTGTAGCCCACGGTACCCAGCAGGCAGCCCGGGTCCAGGGCAGCGCCCACCAGGTCCAGGCCTGTGGCGTCCAGCAGGAAGAGGTCGCCGGCCTTGCCCACGGCCAGCTGCCCAATATCGCTCCGGCCCAGGACAGCGGCGGAGCCGCGGGTGGCCATCTTTAGGAGGTCATAGCCCGTGGGCGCGGCGTCGGACCAGGTGAGGCGGTGCAGGAGGTACGCCGCCCGGATCTCCTGGAGCAGATTGGAGCAGTCATTGGAGGCGGAGCCGTCCACCGCCAGGCCCACCGGCACGCCCAGCTGCAGCATCTCCGGGATGCGGCACACGCCGCTGGAGAGCTTCATATTGGACACCGGGCAGTGGGCCACGCCGGTCTTGGTCTCGGCCAGGAGCCGCAGCTCGTCGTCGTTGAAGTGGATGCCGTGGGCGAACCACACGTCCTCCCCCAGCCAGCCGCAGGAGGCCATGTACGCCAGGGGCCGCTGGCCCACTACCTCCAGGCAGAAGCGCTCCTCGTCCTTGGTCTCGCACAGGTGGGTGTGGAGGCGGACACCCAGGCTCCTCGCCAGGACTGCCGACTCCTTGAGCAAATCGGTGGTGACGCTGAACGGCGAGCAGGGCGCCAGGGACACCTGGCGGTAAGAGAAGGGCGACGGGTCGTGGAAGGCCTCCACCAGCCGCTGGCTCTCCCGCAAAATCACGTCCACCGGCTGCACCAGATCGTCCGGCGGGAGACCGCCGTCGGACTTGCCCCGGGACATACTGCCCCGGGTGGCGTGGAACCGGATGCCCAGCGCCGCGGCGGCGTCAAACTGCCGGGCCAGGAACTGCTCCGCCCCGTCCCGGGGGAAGACGTAGTGATGGTCCATCACGGTGGTGCAGCCGAAGCGCACCAGCTCTCCCATCCCGGTCAGGGCGCTATAGTAGACGCGGCTGTCGGTGAGGCCGCGCCAGATTTCATAGAGGGCCGTCAGCCACGGAAACAGCTCCATCTTCTGCACCTGGGGGAGATTCCGCGTAAAGGTCTGGTAGAGGTGGTGGTGGGTGTTGATAAGGCCGGGATAGACAAAAGAGCCCCGCCCGTCGATGACCTGGTCGGCCTCCCGCGCCTCCGGGCCCAGGTAGGTGATGACGCCGTCCTCGATCAGCAGGTTGGCATGGTTCAGCACGCGGTCCTGGTCGTCCACGGTGACGATGGCGTCCGCGTTGGATATGAGCAGCGATGCCATGGGACTTCCCTCCTTTTTTCTTTAGGCAGCACCGCACAATTGTGTCTGCGGCCTTCGCCCAATCTTTCGCCCCATCCGTGCAGGGATAAAAGAGGAAAATACATACAGTATTCCCGCTCTTTTATCCCTTTCGCATGAGGCAAAATATTAGGCCGAATGCGCTTGCCAAATTGCGTGGTGCTGCCTTCAGTGTACCACAGGGCCGCGGCGTTGGCAACCGTCCGGCCCGCTTGCTTTTTCCGACGAATACTGCTAGAATAGCCCTGCAATGAAGAGATAAAGTGGAGAATGTTATGGACATCAAACTCATCGGCATCGACATCGACGGCACACTGCTCAACAGCCAGGGCATCTTGACCGAAGCCACCGTCGCGGCCCTGCAGCGGGCGGCGGACCGGGGCATCCAGGTCGCTTTCTGCACCGGGCGCTTCTGTTCAGAATTTTCCGAGCTCCTCGTTCAACTGCCCATGGTGCGCTACGCCGTCACCTGTACCGGGGCGGAGGTCCTGGACCTGAAGACCGGCCAATCTCTGGCCCGGCGGTGCCTTTCCAACCAGCAGCACCGGCGCCTCTATGAACTCTTGCGCCCCTTTGATTCGATGATTCAAATTTTCTCGGAATTTGACCAGCGAATCCACAACAGCGCGCAGGCGCTGGCCCATCTGGAGCGGTTCTGCGGCCCAAAGCTGGCGGAAATGATCCGCAGCAGCCATGTGGCGGAAGAAGACCTGGACGCCTACGTGGCCGCTTATCCCGGAAGCGCCAATAAAATTCACGTGTTTTATGCCGACCGCGCCGAAAAGGAAAAAGCTATGAAACAGCTTCGGGAGGAACCCATTTTCCTCTCGGAAAGCGCGCCGCTGGATCTGGAGGCCATGCCCCTGGGTGTGGACAAGGGCGTGGGACTCCGCGACCTGGCCGAAGCCCTGGGTATCCGGCAGCAGCAAGTGATGGCCGTGGGCGACAGCGCCAACGACATCGCCATGCTCCGCTACGCCGCGTTCGGTGTGGCCATGGGCAACGCCAGCGCCGAAGCCAAGGCCGCGGCGGACTATATTACCGCCTCCAACGACCAGGACGGCCTAGCTCAGGTGGTGGACGATCTTTTGGAAGGACGGATCTGAGATGCATATTTTCACCGACATCCAAATTGACGGCTTGGCCCTGTGGGTGGTGCTGCTGACGGGCTGCGGCGTGTTCCTGGCCTCGTTTATGGACGCCATCGCCGGCGGCGGCGGGATCATCTCCGTCCCCACCTATCTCCTGGCCTTCCACGGAATGCCCACCTATTATGCCTTGGGCACCAACAAGCTCTCCTCCGGCGTGGGCACCTTTTTCTCCACCGCCCGGTTTGTGAAAAACGGTTACGTCTGCTGGCGCCTGGCGGCTCCCTCCGTGGTCTTTGCCCTGGTGGGCTCGGTCCTGGGAACAGAGCTGCAGCACCACACGCCGGACATCGTCCTCAAATATCTCCTGCTGGTGGTGCTGCCGGTGGTGGCGGTGGTGACGCTGCGCACCCGCACCTGGCCTGACACCCCCGGCGAGATCAACCCCCGGAAGCAGGCGGCCATCGTATGGGGTGCGTCGTTCCTCATCGGCGCCTACGACGGCTACTACGGCCCCGGCACCGGTACCTTTCTGATGCTGGTCTTCATCCGTCTGGCCAAGATGGACACCCGCACCGCCGCCGGCGGCGTCAAGGTGGTGAATTTCTCCAGCAATATCGGGAGCCTCTTTACCGCTTGGCAGGCCGGCTACGTTCTCTTCGGCGTGGGCGCCCTCGCCGCTGTGTTCTCCATTTTGGGCCACTACCTGGGCGCTGGCCTGGCCATTCAAAACGGCAGCAAGATCGTCCGGCCGGCCGTTATTTTGGTATTGGTTCTATTGACCGTGAAAGTCATCAGCGAATTGTTGTTCCCAGAGTTCTGGGCCTAGAGAAAGGATGGAAGCGCCATGAAAAAAGCCCTTGGTATCCTCGGCGGCATGGGTCCCCTTGCCACGGTGGATCTCTTTGAAAAGATCGTCACCATGACCGACGCGGGGTGCGATAACGACCACATCCGCATTTACATCGACTGCAACAGCTCCATTCCAGACCGCACTGCCGCCATTCTGAACGGCGGGGCCGACCCCCTGCCCCAGATGACCGACTCCCTGCGCAAACTGGAGGCCTGCGGCGCCGACGTCATCATCATGCCCTGCAACACGGCCCACCACTTTCTGCCCCGCCTCCAGGCACTGACCAGCATTCCCTTCCTCAGTATGCCGGAGATCACTGCCGCCGCCTGCGCCCGGCGCTTCCCCGGGAAAACCGCCGCCATCCTGGCCACCCAGGGCACCCTGGCCGCGGAGATTTACGACAAGGCCCTCGCCGCTGCCGGCGTCCCGTTCCTCACGCCCACCGAGGAGGAGCGCCAGGCCCTGATGCGGGTGATCTATCAAGGCGTCAAGGCTGACGCCGCTCCCGAGACCTACCGCTCCGACCTCATCCAGGTGATGAAGCAGCTGCGGAGCCGGGGCGCGGACTATTTCATCCTGGGCTGCACGGAGCTGCCTCTGGCTGTCTCGCTGCTGCGGCTGGAGGCCCCGGTGATCGACCCCACCCGAGAACTGGCCCGGGCCGCCATCACCTACTGTGGCTACCAGGTCAAAGCGTAACACAGCAAACGACCCGCTGCGCGAGGCAGCGGGTCGTTTGAGACTGTCAAAAAATGTCAAAAAAGCCATGCTTTTTTGACAAAGGGAATTGCGCCACCAAAGGGTCTCGGTTTTCTTTGAAAAGCTGTCGACCCTTTGGTGGCGTACGGAGCGATTTCCGATACACAGACAACCGGAAATCGCAATTTTAATTTGATTTCGCCGCTTTGGCGGCGAAACTCTGCGAGGCTTCTATCCCGCTTCTGGGCGTTTTTAGACACGCTGAAAAGACCCGCTGCGCGAGGCAGCGGGTCTTCAGCGTGTCGAAAAAGTATTTTCGCCCCGCTGTCCCCCGTTTTTGCAACTTCAAAAAGTTGCAAAAACGACCTTATTGAACGCGCAAGGGGTCTTAACCCCTTGCACACATTCCCCGCTGCTCTGTCGCAC
>DVHE01000068.1 GCA_018712245.1 Candidatus Avoscillospira avicola
GTTACCGCCGTGAAAGGGCGGTGTCTTAACCGCTTGACCAACGGGCCGAATGGTAGCGGCAATCTGACTCGAACAGATGACACTCCGGGTATGAACCGAATGCTCTACCAACTGAGCTATGCCGCCATGTGATTCCCTCGTGATGGGCAAGCATTATTATATAGGTATCGACTCAAAAAGTCAAGAGGCAATCTCAGGATTTTCAATTTTTCATTCTGTCCCCGCAGAGGACAAGGGGCAATCCAGTTATTCAGCCCGTCTGCCGCGCCGGGCCGGCCCTTCGTCCGCTGCGGGTATGGTCCGCCCCGCCCCGGGCCATACTTTCTGAGAGGTGATGGCATGGCACTTTTTCAGGAAGTCTCTCTCTTTTTATTGGGCGGCGGGACGTACGTGGCGCTGGAGTGGCTCTGGCGCGGCTTAAGCCATCCGTCCATGTTCCTCCTGGGCGGACTTTGCTTTCGGCTGTTGGGAGCCCTGCGGCGGCATTTGCCGCCGGTGTGGGTCCCGCTCTTCGGCGCCATCGCGGTGACGGCCCTGGAGTTTCTCACCGGCCTGGTGGTCAACTGCTGGCTGGGGTGGGCCGTGTGGGACTATTCCACACAGCCAGGCAATCTGCTGGGGCAAATCTGTCCGCTCTACACGCTCTTATGGATTCCGCTTTCCGCCGCTGCGGCGGGCGCCGACTGGCTTATTCGGGAACGGCTTCTGCCGCCGCTCCCACCACGCCGTCCTGGTGAAGTCCAGTGATCCGCACCGGCAATACCAGGTTCCGGGGCAAGTCGCCGGGCACGTAGACCCGGACATAGTTGGGCGCATGGCCCACAGTATAGGCCCCCTGGGTCTCCTCCAGCAGCACCGGGTAGACCCGGCCCACCATGCGCCGCTGATAGTCCTCCTCCAGTTCCCGGGCGACGGCCTGGGCGGCGGCAGAGCGGGCCTCCTTGACGGCGTTGCCCCACTGGCCGGCCATAGCGGCCGCCTTGGTACCGGCCCGGCGGGAATAGGGAAACACATGGACCTTGGCCAGGCGACACCGGCGGAGAAATTGGAGGCTCTCTTCAAACTCCGCTTCCGTCTCTCCCGGGAAGGCCACGATCAAATCGGTGGTGACGGCGCAGCCGGAGAAATACTGCTCCAGCAGCCGGACGCTCTCCAGATATCGGGCCGTATCATACCGGCGGTTCATCCGCTTTAAAACGGTGTCGCTGCCGCTTTGCAGGCTCAGATGAAACTGCGGGCAGAGATTCGAAAACCCAGAGAGCTCCTTGCAGAAGGCCTCGTCCACGGTGCGCGGTTCCAGGGACCCCAGCCGCACCCGGCAGTCCGGCACCGCCTCGCACAGCGCCGCCACCAGCTGAGACAGGGGCGGCCTGCCCGGCAAATCCCGGCCCCAGGAGGAGATCTCGATTCCCGTGACCACCAATTCCCGATAGCCGGCCCGGGCGCAGTCCAGCGCCTGGGCCACAGCCTCCTCCAGCGGCAGAGACCGCACCGGTCCCCGGGCGTAAGGGATGATGCAGTAGGTGCAGAAATTGCTGCACCCGTCCTGGACCTTCAGCATGGCCCGTGTGCGCACCGCCATGCCGCCGGCGGGCAGCACCTCGAACGCCCGGCGGCGCAATGCGTCGTCCACCGCGAAATAGGAGGTCTTCTCCGCCACGGCCCGCTCCACCGCGTGAAGGAACGCCAGCCGCCCGCCGGTGCCGGAGACCACGTCCGCCTCCAGCGCCCGCACTGCCTCCGGGTCCACCTGGGCATAGCAGCCGCACACCGCCACCACAGCCGCAGGGTTCAGCCGCCGCAGTCGCCGAATCATATTGCGGGACTTCTTGTCCGACACCGCCGTGACGGTGCAGGTATTGATGATATAGGCGTCGCAGATTTCGTCGATCCGGCCCTCCTGATGGCCATGCTCTGTGAGAATCTGCTCCATGGCCTGGGTCTCATATTGGTTGACTTTACAGCCCAGGGTATAAATGGAAAACTTCATAGAAGAATCACCAAAATATTAAGAATGTATGAAAATTATTTGTACATTTCTCGCGTAGGCAAACGCGCGGTTCTCTTGTATAATGAAATCATATTTTCCCTCGCAGCATCCACGGCAATTATACCGCAAAACCTGCTTTTTGTACAGGCAAAGGAGGCCGCGCTATGTGTGAATGTACTGTCACCTTTTCTTCCCCCATCGAAATCCGCGATTTTGTCACCCTCGCCACGCGGCAGGCATTCCCCATCCATGTGGAGCATGGCGGGCTGAAAACCTCCGCCACCTCGATCATGAGCCTGTTCTGCATGGGCCTCAACCGCCCTCTGCGGGTGTTGAGCGCCGCTTCGGAGGCCGACGCCGCCCACTTCATGGCAGCCCTGGCACCCTATCGGGTTGTCGGATAAGCCCTTGCCCCGAAACATACTTTGCCCTTCCCGCTCATACTTTGTAGCAGTATGAACAGGAAGGGTGATTTTTTATGTTGTGGAAAAAACTCATAGCGCTGGGGGCCGCCGCAGCCCTCCTGCTGGCGCTCCTGCCCACGGCCGGCGCAGCGGAGCTGGAAATCGCCGCGCCGTCGGCCATCCTGATGGACGCCGCCACCGGCACCGTCCTCTACGAAAAAGACGCCCACACCCAGCTGGCCCCCGCCAGTGTCACCAAAATCATGACGCTGCTGCTGGTGATGGAGGCGCTGGACGCCGGGCGCATCTCCTGGGACGACCAGGTCATCGCCTCAGAGGCCGCAGCCGGCAAGGGCGGCAGTCAGGTATACCTGGAGGCCGGCGAGCAAATGAGCATGGAGGACATGATTAAATCCGTGGCGGTGGTGTCCGCCAACGACTGCGCCACAGCCCTGGCCGAGCATATCGCCGGCTCCGAACAGGCCTTTGTGGCCATGATGAACCAGCGGGCCCAGGAGCTGGGCATGGAAAATACCCACTTTGTCAACTGCACCGGCCTGGACGACGAGCCGAACGCCCAGGAGCATCTGACCACCGCCTACGACATCGCCCTGATGTCCCGGGAGCTTCTGAAGCACGAGGACATCCGCCGCTTCACCACCATTTGGATGGACACAGTCCGAAACGGCGAATTCGGCCTGGCCAACACCAACAAGCTGGTGCGGTTTTACCAGGGCACCACCGGTCTCAAGACAGGCTATACCTCTGCGGCAGGCCACTGCCTCTCCGCCTCCGCGGAGCGGGACGGCGTGGAGTTCATCGCCGTCGTCCTCCACTGCGACACCTCCGGTGACCGCTTCCAGTCGGCCAAGCAGCTTTTGGACTACGGGTTCGCCAACTACACGCTGGCCGAACCGGACCCCAACGCAGAGATTCCGCCGGTACCGGTCCTCCTGGGGACGCAGGCCTCCATCACGCCGGTGCCCAATTCCGCCTCGCCGGTGCTGATCGAAAAGGGCCAGGCCTCCGGACTTACCACCCGGGTGGAGGTGGCGCAGCAGGTGAAGGCGCCGGTGGAGGCCGGCCAGCGGCTGGGCACGCTCTCCCTCCAGGCCGACGGCACCCCCATTGCCTCCATTCCCCTGGTGGCGCCGGAGGCCGTGGAGCGGCTGAGCTGGTGGGATGTCACCCGTGCCCTGGTGGAAGGGCTGTTCTTCGCGCCCCAGCCCGAATCCATCTGAGGTTTTCTTCTTTCATCTCCCAGGACTGGGATGGAAATTCATCAGGATTGTGGTATAATGATGGTGGTATCGCTCTGTCTTTCATGGCAGCAGCCCTTGGAGAGGGGCTTTAATCACTACTACTTTTCTGATGCGAGGATGTCCGGCTATGATTCAATGGGACAAACAGCAGCAAACCATCACGCTTACAACCCGTGAGAGCAGCTACCAAATGAAGGTAGACCATCTGGGCGTGCTGCTTCATACCTACTACGGTCCACGGCTGCGGGGCGGCGACCTCTCTTACCGCATTTGCCCCGAAGATCGGGGCTTTTCCCCCAATCCCTACGACGCGGGGAAAGACCGCACCTATTCCCTGGACACCCAGCCTCAAGAGTATAGCTCCAGCGGCCTGGGCGACTTCCGTCTTCCCTGCCTGGAGGCCGACCTGGCCGACGGGAGCCACGCAGTGGATCTGCGTTACGTCCGCCACAGCATAGCGGATGGGAAGTATGCGCTGGAGGGCCTTCCCGCCTTTTACGGCGACGGCATCACAGCTCAGACGCTGACCGTGGAGCTGCGCGACGCCGCCAGCGGCCTCACAGTGGAGCTGCTTTACGGCGTGCTGGAAGAATACGACATGATTACCCGGAGCGTGGTGGTGAAAAACGGCGGCAACCAGCCCCTCACCTTGACCCGTGTGGCCTCGGCCTGCCTGGACTTCCCCGCAGGGGAACACGACCTTCTGACCCTGGGCGGCGCCTACGCCCGGGAGCGGGAGCCAGTGCGGGCAGCCCTCACCCAGGGCATACACACCGCAGGCAGCATCCGCGGCGCCTCCAGCCACCAACAAAATCCCTTCCTGGCGCTTTTGAACCGGGACACCACGGAGGATACCGGCTTCTGCTGGGCCATGGCGCTGGTCTATTCCGGCAACTTCCAGGCCTCCGCGGAGCTGACGCAGTTCCACGAGACGCGACTGACCCTGGGCATCCATCCCTTCCACTTTGCCTGGACCCTCCAGCCCGGCGAGGCCTTCACCGCCCCAGAGGCAGCCATGGTCTTCTCCGCCCGAGGGCTGGGCCATATGAGCCGTCTGTTCCACCGGGCCATCCGCCGCAACCTCTGCCGCGGCCCCTGGAAGGAGGAGCGCCGGCCCATCCTCATCAATAACTGGGAGGCCACGCTCTTTGATTTTACGGCTGAAAAAATCCGCTCCATCGCCCAAACTGCCAGCCAGGTGGGCATTGAGCTGATGGTGATGGACGACGGATGGTTCGGCCAGCGCAACGATGATTTCCGCGGCCTGGGCGACTGGAATGTCAATGAAGAAAAACTTCCCGGTGGCCTGCGGCCACTGGCCGAATCCATTCAGGCCATGGGTATGAAGTTCGGCCTATGGGTGGAACCAGAGATGGTAAACGAGGATTCCGACCTCTACCGTGCCCACCCGGATTGGGCGCTGCAAATTCCCGGGCGCCCCGCCACCCGGGGCCGGTACCAGCTGGTGCTGGACCTGACTCGGCCGGAAGTGCGCGAGTATGTGTGGAAAAACCTTCGCGCCACGCTCCGCAGCGCCCCGATCTCTTATGTAAAATGGGACATGAATCGCAGCCTCACGGATGTCTGGAGCCATTCTCTGCCCGCCGCCCGCCAGGGCGAGGTCTACCACCGGTACGTGCTGGGTGTATATGAAATTCTGGAAAACCTTCACAGAGAGTTTCCGGACCTTTTGCTGGAGGGATGCAGCGGCGGCGGTGGCCGCTTTGACTGCGGAATGCTCTACTACGCGCCTCAGATCTGGCTCAGCGACAACACCGACGCCATTGACCGGCTGAAGATCCAGTACGGCTCTTCCCTGCTCTACCCCTGCGCCGCCATGGGCGCCCACGTCTCCGCCGTGCCCAACGGCCTGACCCACCGCTCCGTCCCCCTCCACACCCGGGCCGTGGTGGCTGCCGCCGGCACCTTCGGCTATGAGCTGGACCTCAATGAGCTGACGGCGGTAGAGCGAGAAGAGGTAGCCCAGCAAGTGGCCCACTTCCGCACCGTCTGGGATCTGGTGATGAAGGGAGATTACTACCGCCTGACAGACGCCTTCTCCGACACCTTCACCGCCTGGATGCACGTGTCGGAGGACCGGAGCCGCGCCCTGGTGAGTGCTGTCCTCACAGAGCGCCAAGCCAATCCGGTCCGAGCGCTGCTGCGGCTCAAGGGGCTGGACCCCCATCGGGACTATTTGATGAACGGAAAAGTCTATGGCGGGGATCAGCTGATGTATGCCGGCGTTCCCCTGCCCTTCTGGGACGAATACCAGGCTGTGCAGTACGAGCTGACCGCTGTGGCGCCGTAAGCCGCGCCAGACCTTCGCCGTGGCGCCAGTTTCACACCAATGAATCGCCAAGGGCGTTGCAGAACCTTGTGTCTGCAACGCCCTTTTATGCGCGCACAGGGCTTGCCCGCATCAATCCGCCGTGCCGCAAGATGCGCCCTGCGGCGCCTCCAGCAGCCGCGCCGTCACCGCGCAGAAAGCCTGCACGCCCTGGACCAGGGCGGCCTCGTCAAAATCAAAGCTGGGATGGTGTATGGCGCCGGCTTGGGCCAGGTTCATAAAGTAGCAGGACTGACCGCCGTGGTCGGTGACGGCCTTGGCAAAGTAGGAAAAGTCCTCGCTGACTTCAGGTCCGTCATCGATCTCTCTCGCCGGCACGCCGGCCTGGGCCAGCGTCTCCAGCACCAGCGACCGGAGGGCAGGGGTGTTCTCTGCCCGCTCCGCCGCGCCGACGCAGGCGATCTCCACCTCGCAGCCGTGCATGGCGGCGGCAGCCTCCAGAATCTGACGGGCATAAGCGGCCATATAGGCGTTGGCCTCGGAGGTACTGCCCCGCACCTCCAGCTCCAGGACAGCCCGGTCGCAGACGATGTTGCGGCCCGTTCCCGCCGTCAGCTTGCCCACGTTAATCCGGGTCGGGGCGTCGCCGTGGCGCGGGATGGCAAAGAGGTTCAGCACCGCCGTGGCGGCGGCCAGCATGGCATAGCGGCCCTCCTGGGGCGCCATACCGGCGTGGCTGGACTTGCCAGTGAAGACCGCATCAAACTTAGCCGTGGCCAGGGTCCCACCGGAGCCGACCCCCACGAAGGGCCCCTCTCCCGGCTGGCACGCGCCCACATGGGCGCCCAGCACATAGTCCACCCCGTCCAGATGGCCGTTTTCCACCATGGATTTGGCGCCCCGGACACCCTCCTCCGCCGGTTGGAACAGCAGCTTCACCGTGCCATGGAGTTGCTCCCGGCAGGCAGCCAGCACCTGGGCCACACCCAGTCCCACCGCCGTATGGCCGTCGTGACCGCAGGCGTGCATCACGCCGGGATGCTCCGAGACGAAGCCCTCCCGCACCGGCAGCCGCTCCGGGTCGCGGGATTCCTGGATGGGCAGCGCGTCAATGTCAAAGCGCAGGGCGACCGTGGGACCTTCACCGCAGCGGAGGATGCCCACCACGCCGGTGAAGCCGCCCTCCATTTCCGCCAAAAACACCGGGTCAGCGCCCCGCTTCGCCGCCTGGGCATAGGCCTCCTCCAGGACCTCCTCGGAAGGCAGGCCCATCCGTCCCGGCCCGAAGCACACATCCCGCCCCACCAGCACCTGGTCAAAGCCTAAGTCGGTCAAGGTCCTGGCAATGCGGCACGAGGTAAGCATCTCGCAAAACCCCAGCTCCGGCCAGCGGTGCAAGTCCCGCCGCCAGGCTGACAGCTGTCCGGCCAAGCTCCTGGCCAGCTCCATCATGTTTGCAGCCATGGTACTCCTCCTTTGCGCTTGTCCGCCGCGCAGCGGCGGCTGATAAAAAAACAGCCATCCCACCAGGGATGACTGTCATTTGGTGGACGATAACGGACTCGAACCGCTGACCCTTCGCACGTCAAGCGAATGCTCTACCAGCTGAGCTAATCGTCCAGAAGCGAGATTTATTATACCGACAAATGGTGCATTTGTCAAGCCCTTTTTTCGCGCTTCTCCGGCCTGTTTGATTTTGCTTTTCTGCGCCGGCCTTTTGTGGTATACTGAAACACACTTGGCAGTACCGCACCATTTGGCAAGTGCATTCGGCCAAATGGTGCGGTGCTGCCGAAAGAAAAAGGAGGCGTTTCCTTGACCAAAAAGAAGCGGCGGCTTTGGCTGCTGGCGGCCTTGGCCGCCGTGGTGGTCTCCGCCCTTTACCATGGGACCCTGGACCCCGAGACCTGGCAGGTGTCCTCCGACCGGCTGCCCCCGGCCTTTGAAGGCCTGCGGGTGACGCTGCTCACCGACCTCCACGGCGCCAGCTTCGGCCCGGACCACCGGCTGCTGCTCCAGGCCGTGACAGACCAGCAGCCGGATCTCATCGCCATCAGCGGCGACCTGGCCGACGAGCGCACCGCCAAGGAGACGCTCCCGACACTGCTGACCGGCTTGGCGGAAATCGCGCCCACCTACTACGTCACCGGCAACCACGAGTGGGTCCGGGAGGACACCGAGGACCTGCTCCAGGAAATCGCCGGCTGCGGCGTCACCGTGCTGCGCAACGACTACCTGCTGCTGGAGCGGGACGGGCAGACCATCGTCCTGGCCGGGACGGAGGACCCCAATGCCTACCGGGATATGGAGACGCCGGAGGCGCTGGTGGCCCGCATCCGGGCGGAAGTCCCCGGGGATCCATACATCCTGATGCTCTACCACCGCAATAATTCCCTGGCGCTCTGGTCACAGCTGGGCGTCGACCTGGTGCTGGCCGGCCATGGCCACGGCGGCGTGATCCGTCTGCCGTGGGTGGGCGGACTGCTGGGCGTGGACCGGCGGTTCTTTCCCAAGGACTGCGAAGGACTCTACCACGACGGGCGAACCACGCTGGCCGTCTCCCGGGGCCTGGGCGGCGTGCGGCTTTTCAACCGCCCCCATCTGCCCACATTGGAGCTGCATCGGTCTAATCCGTAAACGTTCTGTGAATTTTCGTGCGGCGCCGTTGGTTTCCGCCGATGGACGCAGTATAATTATTGCAAGAAATATCCGCGCCGCGCCGGAATGCCGCAGAAGTATGCCGGGCGGCGCAAATTGACAGAAATTTCGTTGACGGGTGATAAATATGTTCTCCAAAATCGGCAATTGGTTTCGTAATTTTATGATGGGCCGCTACGGTTCCGACCAGCTGAATCTGGCCCTGCTGGGCCTTGGCATTGTCATGATGGTGCTGGGTGCGCTGCTGGGTATGTGGTTCCGGTGGGCACAGGTTTTGAACTTCCTCTGCTATGTGCCTTTGGTCTGGTGTATTTTCCGGGTCTACTCCAGGAACATCGCTGCGCGTCGCCGGGAAAACCAAGCGTTTCTTGGCTTTTTCCAGCGCTTTAAGGACCGGGAGCATCGGTATTTTCACTGCCCCAAGTGCGGCCAGATGGTCCGCGTGCCCCGGGGCCGCGGAAAGATCAACATCCGCTGCCCCCGGTGCAGCGAACGGTTTATTAAAAACACGTGATGGCACAAGCGAAAATGCCGCTGCGGACTGTCGGTCCGCAGCGGCATTTTGAGACTGTCAAAAAACCTCGCTGAAGACTGCCGTGATAGAGCAGCGGGGGATGGGTGCAGGGGGCGAAGGGCCCCCTGCACGTTCAATCAGTTCGTTTTTGCAACTTATTGAAGTTGCAAAAACGGGGGACAGCGGGGCGAAAATACTTTTTCGACACGCTGAATGCCGCTGCGGACTGTCGGTCCGCAGCGGCATTTTGTGATTTCATTCGGAGTTATTCAGCGCTGATATCGATCCCTGCTTTTTTGAGGATGGTGGGCACGTTCTTCTCCGCGCCGATGGCCATGATGTGAACGCCGTCGCAGAGCTTCTGCTCCTTGATCTGCGCGATCATTTCGGCAGCCATCTCAATGCCCATGGCCATCGGCAGACCCTTGACGCCCTTCTCCTTGCCCTCGGCGGCAGCGGCAGCCAGACGGTCGATCATATGCTGAGGCACGGCGATGCCGGGGACGTTCTCGTTCATGTACTTGGCCATACCGGCGGCCTTGAGCGGGATGATGCCGGCCATGATGTGGGCCTTAATGCCGGCCTTGTCCACTTCGTCCATAAACCGCTTAAACTGCTCCAGGTCAAAGATGCCCTGGGTCTGGATGTACTTGGCGCCGGCGTCCACCTTCTGGCGGAGTTTGTTAATCTGCAGGAACAGCGGCTCATAGACCGGCGTGACAGCGGCGCCCTTGTAGAACCGGGGCGTTTCCTTGAGGTCGTTGCCGCCGCAGTCCTTGCCGCTCTCTTCCATCTGGGTGAGCATCCGCAGGATACCCACGGAGTCCAGATCGTAGACAGGCTTGGAGTCCTTCACGTCGCCCACGGTGGGGTGATCGCCGGTCAGCGCCAGCATGGTGTCGATGCCAAAGGCGGCAGCGGAGAGCATATCGCCCATAATGGCCATCCGGCTGCGGTCGCGGCCTGTCATCTGAATGATAGGCTCGCAGCCGGCCTCCTTGAGCTTGATGCAAAGGCCCAGCGAAGTGGCCTTGAGGCTGGCGGACTGCATATCGGTGACGTTGATGCCGTGAACCTTGCCGTTCAAGAGGGCGGCGGCCTCCATCTGCTCGGAGAAGTCATAGCCCTTGGGGGGCGCCATTTCTGCGGTGACGCCAAATTTGCCGCTTTCCAGTGCTTTCTCTAACAGGCTCATTATTTCTTCCCCCTAATGTTGATGGTACGCGGATAGCTCACGTCGCCGTAGCCCTTGTCGGGACGGGTCTGGGCCAACTTGTCCAACTGACCCAGCTCTTTGAGGCGGTTGTAGATGAGGATCCAGGCGCAGTCGTTCTCCGGATTCACTTCGCACTTGCCGTTCTTGGCGCCGCCGCAGGGGCCGTTGACCAGGCTCTTGGCGCAGCGGGAGATGGGACAGATGCCGCCGGTCGTGCCCAGGACGCAGTTGCCGCAGAGATGGCAGGCCTCTTTGAACAGGCCGAATTTCACAGCTTCGCCCAGGAACATGGTGTTGTTGGAGGGATAGACAGGCACATTGATGTTGGCGGCCACCACCTGCACGCCGTCGCCGCAGGACATGGCCACGATGGCATCGAGATTCTGGTTCTGGAAGGACTTCAGCGTGCCCCGGACGCCCAGATTCATGCAGCAGTATTCGGCAACGCCGGTGACGACCACCGTGCGGCCCTGAGACTCGAGGTACGCCTTGAGCTGCTGGATTTCCTTTTCACCGCCGGTGGCGCAGGCGGTGGCGCAGCTGCTGCAGCCGATGATGCCGATGCGCTTGGCATCGCCCAGCATGGCCATCAGTTCTTCGATGGGTTTCTTCTGCGTAATAATCATAGACCGATACTCCTTTTCGATGGAGCCGGAGGCTCTCATCCGATGGTGCGGGGGCCGGTCAGGCCCAGCCCGCCAATTTACCTATAGCATAATACATATGCCCCGTAAAATCAATAGGAACCGTCATAAACAAAAATAAATTTACATCAAACCACAGGCAATCCCAGACCATCAGACCTCAAAATCCACGGCGCCCCGGGCCGACCGGATGGATTTGCACAGCTGGGAAACGGCCACATGCCGCGGATCGTGTTTATAGCGCTCCAGGGCGTCCAGGTCTTCAAAGTCGGCAATCAGACAGGCGTCGAAGTTGTTGCCGTCTTTACAGTTGACGCCGATTTCCATCCGCAGGATCTCGGGGATGACGCCGTCCAGCGCCTGAAGCCCGGCCAGGAACTTCCTCATATTTTCCTCTTCGCCTGCGTTGAATTTCCACATGATGACATGGCGGATCATAAAATAACCTCCCGTTTTTTCTCCATTGTACCACGGCCTGCCGCGGCGGGGCAAGACCCCCGTGGACCTGACAGCGATAGCGCATCGGAGCAATCTTCCTGTACAGCTGTGGGATGACACCGGCAGCCCCGTGTGGTATGATAGATGCTATAATTTGTGACTGCGGACGCGATCTGTGGATACTTTCCCGGCCACGGGAAAATAGCTGGTCCATATGCGCTTTCAACCGCCGTCCCCACATTTTTCAAATTTTCCGATTGCCGCACCAAAAACGCACTTCGCCCTGCAAAACGCGGGGCGACTTGGAGAAAGGAAGTGGCCTATGCCGCCGCGAAACATCCTCTTGAAACCGGCCTCGGGGGACTGTAACCTCCGCTGCCGCTACTGCTTTTACCACGATGAAGCCGCGAACCGCGCTTGCCGGTCCTATGGCCGAATGACCCTGGAGACCCTGGAGGCGGTGATCTCCAAGTCCATGGCCGCCGCCGAGGGGCAGTGTACCTTCGGCTTCCAGGGCGGCGAACCCACCTTGGCAGGGCTGGACTTTTTTCGCCACGTGGTGGCGCTGGAGCAAGCCTACAGCCGTCCGGGACTGCGGGTCTACAACGCCCTGCAGACCAATGGAACGCTGCTCGATGAATCTTGGGCCGCATTTTTGCGGGAGAACAATTTCCTGGTGGGCGTCTCCCTGGATGGCCACCAGTCGCTCCACGACCTCTACCGCAAGGACGCCGCCGGCAACGGCACCTTTGACCGGGTGATGGAAGGGCTGCGTCTCTTGAAGGCCCACCAGGTACCGGTGAATATTCTCACGGTAGTGACGGCACAGACGGCCAGAAACGCCCGGGAGATGAGCAGCTTTTTCCGGCATATGGGCTTTTCCTATCAGCAGCATATCCCGTGTCTGGACCCCCTGGGCCTGCCCCGGGGCGGACAGCCCTACTCCCTGACGCCGGAGCGATACGCCCGCTTCCTGATCTCCACCTTCGACTTCTGGTTCCGGGAGCGGACAGAGGGGCGCTTCCTCTATAATCGCTACTTTGACAATCTCCTGGGCATCTGCCTGGGCCGGCAGCCGGAGGCCTGCGGTATGCTGGGCCAGTGCGGCATCCAATATGCGGTGGAAGCGGACGGCAGTGTGTATCCCTGCGATTTTTATATGCTGGACGGCTACCGCCTGGGCAATTTCCGGGACAACACGGTGGACGAGCTGGACCAGGCCCGCGAAGCGCTGGGGTTTGTGGAGCAGTCCCGAGCCATCGCGCCGGCGTGCCGGAGGTGCCGGTGGTTCCCGCTGTGCCGGGGCGGCTGCCGCCGCGACAGGCCGGAAACCGCAGCGGGAGAGCTGCTGGAAAATGTCTACTGCCCTGCCTACCAGACCTTTTTCGCCCACGCCGCGCCGCGGCTTGAGGCGTTGGTCCGGGCCATGACCGGCAACTGATCCGGCAGGCACTGCTATTTTTACGATTTGTTCATGGTATTTTCAAAGAAATCGCATATACTGATGGTGGAGAGGCGATGGCTATGGAGCTGGAGATCAGGTGCCAGCGGGGTAGCCGCCAAGACCACACGGTGTAGGCACTGTCCTGTGGAGCGGGACTTCCCGCTTGCCCGCCGCACCTGAACAACACATACGCGCCCCTTGCCGACAGCTGCAAGGGGCGCGTTTTGTTCTATTTATCATATCAGTGGTCCAGCAGATAGCTCACACCCAGCAGCAGGTAGAGCGGGCCAAAGCAATAGGCCATGAACATCTCCCGGTGGGGAACCCGCTGAGAAAACCAGTCGGTGAGGATGATGATCTCTCCCAGGTAGGCCAGCGCGCCGAGGAAATAGGCCGCTGCCTTCAGCACACTGCTGCCTGGGACATGGATCAGTGAGAGGATAAACAGCAGGGCAGCCAGCGCCACGGCCGTATTGCGGCACAGCAGCGTCCAGTGGAGCCGCCGTCTGTGGCGGCTGTGGGAAATGACTTCTTCCTCTGACAGGCCTTCATAGGCATCGTGGACCACGCGGTCCATTTCGTCTCGCACATGGGACATGAAAACTGCTCCTTTCTATGGGGCATGTTTCTGCGGATGGGCGGGCATAAGAAATTTCACCGGGCGTATAATTCCGCACCTTTGGCGGACACTAAGACCGGGGTGATGGAATGAAGAAGAAAAAGGAGAGCCCTGTTCCCCACGAATTGCGTGACCAGCCGGTACCGCCGGCCAAGGGCGCACCCGGCGACATGGACGATGTTCTGCTCTGGCCGGAGGGACCTGTGGGGACAAGGCCGGTAGCCAGTCTGGACGATACAATTATTTTCGACGGCTGGATGTGACGCGCTGGGGGAATGGCGCATAAGATGTCGTGGAGGCAGAAGCCTCCGCGACATTGCTTTTTTGGAGGGTTTTTTATGGCCTGCAATTCCTGTTCTTCCTGCAACAACAGCTCTTCCAACCGCTGCAGCATCGTGTTCCCCGACTTCGTGGCCAATTCCTGCTGCAACCCCTGCTGCTCCACCAGCACCTGTGGCTGCGGCTGCAACAACAGCTGTGGCTGCAACAGCTGCGGCTGCAGCAATTCCTGCGGCTGTGGCTGCAACAATGGCAGCAACAACGGCAGCAACAGCAACTGCAGCTGCACCTGCGATACCAACGGCTGCATCTGCACCTGCGATTGATGTACCCACGCCGGCGGCTTGCCGCCGGCCTACATGGCGCCGACCACCGGCGCGTTTTCCCGGCGGCTCACTCCGGCGGCTCACTCCGCCGGCGCCACCGCTGCCAGCTCCTCCAGAACCGGCATCGTGCGGCCGCAAGGGCACGGCGTTTCGCTCCAGCGGGCTGTATAGTCCAGAATCACCCGCAAATGCGGCATCGTCTCGCCCACCAAATCGGTCACAGCCACCAAGCCGACCTTTCCCGGCGGCACCGGCAGCCAGGTTTTCGGGTCTAACAGCTCCACATAGCAATTCTCAGCCATCACATGGAGGCGGCCTTCGGGACACATGTAGGCCACCACTCCCTCCGACCGCTCGCCCAGATTTTGGGACACCGGGCAGCCGAAGGCCGCCTCCATCTCCCGGCGCTGCGCGGCGTTGGCCGCGCCCAAGGTAATCGTCACCACCTTGAGCGGTGTTTTCATACGAATGCCCGTTTGACGCATATGGCTCGCCAAACTCATCAGCGCGGAGGCGCTGCCGGAAAGGTACTCCGGTCGGAAGCGGTCGATCTCCTCCACCGTGGGAGCCACGCTGCGTTCCGTCATGGCGCACACAGAAAGAGACAAGCGGTTTTTGAGGTAGGGCTCTTCCTGCAGCAGGAAGGAGGGGCGCGGCCTGTCCCACAGCCGCACACTGGGGCTGCCAAAGGTGACGCCAAACCAGCTGAGGCCGCGCCACCGAGCCGCCTCATATTGCTCCAGCTGCGGCTGAGTCAGGTAGAGCGTCCGCTCCTGCTCCGCCTGGAGGAAGCGGCAGGCCAGCAGCTTTTCCGGGTTGGCCAGCCGGGAGAGGTGATGGTCGGCCTCCTCAAAAAAATCCCGGAGTAGGATCGGGTCCACCGCCTGCAGGCAATCCAGCGGCTCCCGCCGGATATCCAAATCCGTAAAGGGCATATCGGAATAGGCTGCCACCTGAGTCTTGCAAAGATAGAGCAGCTCTGAGAGCCGTTGGCGTAGGGCCAGCTTTCGGTCTTCCCACGGGACAGCCTCCCCATTCAGCAGCTGACGGGTGCGCGCCGCCACTTGGTTTTTCTGCAAGAGAGCCATGGCGGGATAGACTGCGCCCTCGATCCACAGCTTTTTATAGTCCACTGCGCTTCCTCCCTACAAAGTCATTCAAGCCTTCTTTCAATATACGGGACTTTCTTCCAAACTGCAAGGGGGAATTGCGGAAAATTCCGGCGCCACGGGAAAAATATTGGTAAAAATATAAAAACATTCTTGACATAGGGGGGAACCTGTGATATTATCTTCTGGCTGATAATATCAGCGCACAGGCATGCGGGTGTAGTTCAATGGCAGAACCCCAGCCTTCCAAGCTGGTCGCGTGGGTTCGATTCCCATCACCCGCTCCATATGCGCCAGTAGCTCAGCTGGATAGAGCAACTGCCTTCTAAGCAGTAGGTCAGGGGTTCGAGTCCCTTCTGGCGTGCCAGCTCCTGCAGGCAGCGCAGGGCAAGATGAATATGGTGGATGTGGCGCAGTTGGTTAGCGCGCCAGATTGTGGCTCTGGAGGCCGAGGGTTCGAATCCCTTCATCCACCCCATTCTTTCTTTTACGCAAATCCTTGCCCCTGGGCCTAGACATTGGGATGTAGCCAAGCGGTAAGGCAACGGACTTTGACTCCGTCATGCGTAGGTTCGAATCCTGCCATCCCAGCCATTTTTGGCTATGGAGCGGATATGCCACGCGGCTGGCCCGTGCCGCAGGAGCATTTTGGCGCCCCTGCCCCTTGGCAGAGGCTATTTTTTATATTTGACCCGCTAGCTCAGTCGGCAGAGCACCTGCCTTTTAAGCAGGGTGTCCGGAGTTCGAATCTCCGGCGGGTCACCACGTCGGAGCAAAGTTCGCTTTGCTCCGACGCTTTTTATACTCACGCACAAAAAGCGTCATCCGCCCGCTCCCTTGCCCCTCCTTTCCAAATTGTAGCCGCTTGTGCTGGGTTTCGTTTTGGGTTTGCATGCAGATATGAGATGTCCTCAAAGCTGTCCACCCGTTCAAAAATCGACAAGCACCGTCCGGGGCTTGTCGATTTTTACTTCTTCACGCTACACTAAATCTGATGGGACGATTTGGGGAGTGAATAGATAAGCGTGAAAAGTGAAAAAGCGAGGTGCACCGCCAGCGGCGCGGAAGGCGCTTTCCGATCTTCCCTTATGAGACGGACTGACCAAGCGCAAAGGCTTCCTGAAGCTCCCGCTTCCCTGCCACATCCCCCGCGTCCATGTTGCCGCCGGCCAGGACATGACCGAGGTTCTGCCAGCGCAGATGCGCCATCAGATGGTCATAATAGAGAACTGCGTCGTCAAACTCATACCCTTCTGCCGCCATCAAGAGTGCAGAAGATTTTCCGTTGCCTCTCAGCAGATTTTGGCCACCCTCCTCCAAGGCAAACAGACGATCCATCGCGGTACGCAGTTGCCCGCTCAAATTCCAGTAATAAAGCGGACTAGCCAAAACGACAACATCACAGTCTCGGACAGCCGGATAAATCCGGTTCATATCGTCCTGCTGAACACAGGGGCAATCCCGATTACTGTGCCCGCCAAAGCACCCCTTACAGCCATGGAGATTCATGTGATCCAAAAAGAACTCTGTGACCGTATGTCCCGCACGCTCTGCCCCCTCCCGAAACGCTTTTACCAGTGCAGAGGTGTTGCCATTTTTGCGAGGACTGCCGTTTAAAATCACGATTTTTTTGCGCATAAGTATACCTCCGTGCCGATCAGATCTTGTCAGCCAGGGCAGCGGCCTGGGCGCAGCCATCCGTTTTGTCGATGTCACCCACATTCAGAACGCCCGGTACCAATACCTCGCCGACCATCTTCCATTTGTTCAGCGCAGCGGTACGTTCCATGGGGATGCGCACGCCGTCCAATACCGTTCGATCTTCCTCCTCACAGCAGGCAATGAGGGCGCACTCTTTCCCGGCTATGTCTTTTCCACCAACCACCAAGGCATAGATACGGTCGATGACACCCTTGATTTGGGCAGGGATGGAGTACCAGTACACCGGCATCGTGAAAACCAGTGTATCCGCCTCCAGAATCGCCGGGGCGATGCGATTGAAATCATCGTCGAACGAGCAGGCTTTGCCTGTTTTATAGCAAGTTTCACAGGCGTGACAGCCGCCGATTTTCATCATGGCGGCATCGAAGCGGGTGACTGTATGCCCTTTAGCCTGGGCAGCTTTAATGAACGCATCCGTCATGGCAAAGCTGTTGCCGTTCTTGCGAGGGCTCCCGGTAATAACAACGATCTTTTTATGCATGATACATTCCTCCTGATTCTGCGAGATTGACTTTCCCAATATTTGATACTACAATTCTATCAAGTGCATGAAGAAAAACAAGTACGCACATTCAGGTGCGATACTTACTTAAAGGAGAGTGTAATATGGGAGAGCGCTGTATTTCGGATGAATGTCTGGGAACCACCGGGTTTAGCTATACGCTTTCTCTGATCAGCGGAAAGTACAAGATGACCATTCTCTATACCCTGATGGAGTTTGGTGTGGTACGGTTCAACGAGATGAAAAAGTATATCGGCGGAATTTCCTATAAAACCCTCAGCGTCACCTTGAAGGAACTGGAGGCAGACGGGCTGGTTCATCGGGAGGAATATCCGCAGATCCCGCCCAAAGTGGAGTACAGCCTGACAGCGCGGGGCAAGTCTCTGATCCCAATTCTGGACGGCATGTGCGAGTGGGGCGATCAAAACAGGCCGTAGGCTTTTGCATCCCTCGAAAGATGACGAAAAGAGCCGCAGTTGACACCTGATTGGTTTCAACTGCGGCTCTTTGAAGATTTGTGAGATGCGCGTTGTGTTGCGCGCAATGGAACTCCTCTCTCCAATTAAGAACAAGTCCCCTCTTGTACAATCCTGTGAAAATCATCAATCATGGATTGCAGCGTGATTTCTTCCATCGCTTCCTTGACGGCATTCTCAATCTTATGATACGGTGATTCCAGTACTTTGCGTATATTTTGCGCCACCGGACAAGGCCGCCCCTGACAAGGATGAATCCCAATGATGGACGTCACACCACCCGGATTCAGCGCGGCATAGATCTGGTACAAAGTGATCTGGGATGGATCGGCGCACAGCTCCGCACCGCCGGTTCCTCTGGGAACCGTAATCAGTCCTGCCTTTTTCAGTCCACTGAGAATATTGCGGATCACAACCGGGTTGCTCCCTGTACTTTCAGCCAAAAGATTGCTGGTTACCTTCGCAATTCCCTTCGCTTCATGGATGAAAATCAGGCAGTGAACCGCAACGGAACATTTGATGCTGATCTGCATAGATGCTCTATATCCTTTCAAAACAAACACGTTGTCATTGATGTAATTATTGACTTTACATCTAACAAGTGCTAAACTGGAGAAGATGTAATTTTATTCATTACATCTGACATTTTATCGGTTCTCGCGTAAAAAAGCAAGAGAGATTCTGAAAAAACATATTCTGTGCAGAAAAGCGATTGTAAAAATGCCGGAGATGCCCCAGGAGGGAACAGATCTTCCTGCGAACAAACATTATATGGTTTCCCGGCAAATCAGTAAGCAAAGGAAATGATTAAGGTGACGAAAATGGCAAAAATATTTTTAATCTGCGGAAAGATCTGTAGTGGGAAAAGTACATATGCTGAGCAGATGCGCATTCAGAATCACGCCGTACTGCTCTCTGTAGATGAAATAACCCTGGCTTTGTTCGGTCAGCATTGCGGTGATAAGCATGATGATTACGTGGAAAGAACACAGAACTACTTGTTCGATAAATCATTGGAGCTCATTGAGACCGGAATCAATGTGGTCCTTGATTGGGGCTTCTGGATGAAAGAAGAACGGGATTATGCCCGCGAGTTCTACAATAGCCGAAATATAGAGTGCGAATTCCATTACATCGATATTGGCGATGAGACTTGGAGGGCACGCATAAAGAAAAGAAACAGTGCAATATTAGCCGAAAAAACAAGTGCCTATTATGTTGATGATAATCTTGCCGCTAAATTTGGAGATTTATTTGAGAAACCAAGCAAAGAGGAAATCGATGTGTGGGTTAAACAATAAGGGCGAGTTTCCGGGAGGAGGCCGCAGATGAATTATTTAACTTAGATTGTCAAGTCAAGTGCAACGCCTTATGCAGGAAAACTTCTTCGGGCGTTTTCCAGTCCAGGCATTTACGCGGTCGGCGATACTATACCTCAACCAGTTCTTTTTTTGAGTTCTGCCAAAATCCGACGGGGTCTTTTGAACAGGTCGTAAATACGATAAACGACTACAAAAACGAAGCCAGAGATTACAAAAATGACTTGGATTACATTTTTGAGGATTGACCATTCGATGCACATCCTCCCGCCGGCAAGTCCATCAATCGGCCTTCATCAGTTCAGAATGCAAGCTCCGATCAACTCACACTATTATTGGTCAAGGCAAGGGTACCTCTTGATTACTTAATAGTGTAATAGTTTGTGAGAAAACCTGCAAAAGGCAAACGCTATCGTGTTTATTCCACAAATTGCCCGGCCAGTCCCCCATAATATGTATGAGCTTCTATATATTTACATTTCTGTTGCAAAATGCTATACTGTTTCTGGACATCCATACAGAAATTGTAATTGTGGAGGGAAATGAAAATGCCTACTCATGAAACGGCAAAGCGTGGAGCGTGGGGTAGGGCCGCAGGCCTGGTTGTATCTCTTTCCGTTTTGATTGTTCTGTTGGCCGGCTGTTTCGGCGGAACAACGCGCAGTTATGACGATTATGACGATGATTTAGGAAATGGCGTTTCGGCCTTGGTGGAAAAAGCCGAATCTAATCGCACCGAAGAAGCCGACGCATCGACCGATTCAGAAGAGGAGACCGATATCTCCCTCGACTCAGGCGTATCTGCAGGGGAACGCAATGCCCTGGAATCGGCAAATCAGTACTTGCGCTTCACGGCATTCTCCTATTCAGGTCTCATCGATCAGCTGGAATTCGAAGGATACTCCAGTTACGAGGCCACCTATGCCGCCGATCATTGCGGTGCCGATTGGTATGAACAAGCCGCACTGTCGGCAGCGCAATATCTCAGCACCATGGCCTTTTCACGGGAGGGTCTGATTGACCAGCTGGAATACGAGGGCTTTACGTATGACCAGGCCGTCTACGGTGTGGAGCAAACTTATGACTCGGAAGCGACTTCAGCCGGACTCAGCGACTTTGCATCCTCCACCGATACAGGCGCTGAATCCAGCAGCGCAGGCGCCACCATGGGAGAGCGCAACGCACTGCAATCGGCAGAAAGCTATCTGAGCTTTATGGCGTTTTCATATTCCGGTTTGATTGACCAGCTGGAGTATGAAGGCTATTCCAACGCCGAGGCAACGTATGCAGCAGACCACTGCGGCGCCGACTGGTACGAGCAAGCAGCTCGGTCTGCCAAAGAATATTTGGATTTGATGTCCTTTTCACGGGAGAGCCTGATCGACCAGCTGGAGTACGGAGGCTTCACATACGACCAGGCTGTCTATGGTGTCGAGCAAAACGGCTATTAAAACACAAGGAGATACGCAGCGATGAAAGCAAAGGGTAAGGGGCTTTGGAAGGGCCTGTCGTGCATTTCGTTTCTTGTTTCAGCAGCCGCTCTGAGCCTGGGTTTGGACAAGATGCTCTATTATGACAACGGGGAATACTATCCCTATGAATATCACAACGTGTACGTTGGCGGGGATGCCTACAACTACATCATCAACGGAAATTATGCCACCGGCTTCTTTGTCCTGGCAGCCATGTTTGCGCTGATGGGAATCGGATTTATCGCGCTCTACTACTTGTCAAAGATGGCCGACGGGCAGGGAAAACTGCTTTCCCGGTATCAGGCCAGGGGCCGCAATTGGGGCGCGTCGGAGGAAATGCCGCAAAATGCGGCTGCCTTTGCGGCGGAGAAAGGAGAACGCGCTACAGAGCAGCTGGAGTACGATTGGTGCCAATCCGCAGAATAGCGATGAAGCCCATATGTTCGCCGATGTCAGGCAATTTGAGGTCTTTTCACCAGGTCCCGCAGCCGCGGGGCCTGGTTTATTTTTTGTAGCGCGAGAGCCGGGCAATGCCCGCGCGGTTTGCGGAGTAACAAAAAACCGGGCCCCGCAGCTGCGGGACCCGGTGGGAAGATCACAAATTACTTGTGGTCGACGGAGTACATGTGCTTGATCAGCTCCAGAACCTTGTTGGAGTAGCCGACCTCGTTGTCGTACCAGGAGACAACCTTCACGAAGGTGTCGGTCAGAGCGATGCCAGCGGTGGCGTCGAAGATGGAGGTGCGGGTGTCGCCCAGGAAGTCGGAGGAGACAACGGCATCCTCGGTGTAGCCCAGAACGCCCTTCAGTTCGCCCTCGGAGGCTTCCTTCATGGCGGCGCAGATCTCAGCATAGGTGGCGGGCTTGGCCAGGTTGACGGTCAGGTCCACAACGGAGACGTCCAGGGTGGGAACACGCATGGACATACCGGTCAGCTTGCCGTTCAGCTCGGGGATAACCTTGCCAACAGCCTTGGCGGCGCCGGTGGAGGAGGGGATGATGTTGCCGGAAGCAGCACGGCCGCCGCGCCAATCCTTGAGGGAGGGGCCGTCAACGGTCTTCTGGGTGGCAGTGGTGGAGTGAACGGTGGTCATCAGGCCATCGGTGATGCCGAACTTGTCGTTCAGAACCTTGGCGATGGGGGCCAGGCAGTTGGTGGTGCAGGAAGCGTTGGAGACGAAGTTCATGTCGGAGGTGTACTTGTCCAGGTTGACGCCGCAGACGAACATGGGGGTGGCGTCCTTGGAAGGAGCGGACATGACAACCTTCTTAGCGCCGGCATCCAGGTGGCCCTGAGCCTTCTCCTGGGTCAGGAACAGACCGGTGGACTCGACAACGTACTCAGCGCCCAGCTTGCCCCAGGGCAGATCAGCGGGGTTGCGCTCAGCGGAGATCGGGATCTCCTTGCCGTTGACAATGATGGAATTCTCAGTGGACTCCACAGTGCCCTTGAAGATACCGTGCATGGTGTCATACTTGAGCATGTAGGCCAGGTAGTCGGCAGGGCAAAGGTCGTTGATGCCGACGATCTCGATTTCGGGGTGGTTCAGGCTGGCACGGAAGACCATACGGCCAATGCGGCCAAAACCGTTGATACCAACTTTGATGGACATAATCGTGTTCCTCCTTCAAATTCCGCCAAATATGATTTGACGTCAAAAAAGTATCGTAAAACATACTTTTTCATTTAGTTACATTATAATCCATTTTAGTTCCGGTGTAAACCATGCAAATTCCATGAAAGGTGTAAAATTTCATTGTTTTGAACTGGTGAAATTGGGGAATTTCTATTAGGGCGGCATTGATGTCTAAAAATTTGTCAGTATCGCTAAAAATTTTTTGAAATTTTCGGCGTTCACGCCGGCTGCTCGCCTTGCTTCAAGGCTAAAAAGATGGTACAATGACCTTAGAACCGAAGAAAACCGAACTGCGAGGCCTTTTTCGGCTGCGACAGGCCCTCGTCGAACGAATAGGAGGTACCCCCATGGCCACATTCTATGTCAACGGAACTGCCGTGACGGTGGAAAAAAATCAAAAGCTCATTCGCTTCCTGCGCGACGAGCTGCGCCTCACTTCCGTCAAGGACGGCTGCAGCGAGGGCGCCTGCGGAACCTGCACCGTGCTGCTGGACGGCAAGCCCGTCCGGGCCTGCGTGCAGCAGACCGACAAGCTGGAGGGCAAGCACGTCCTGACCGTGGAAGGTCTTTCCGACTTTGAAAAAGAGCTTTACACCTATGCCTATGGCGAAGCGGGCGCCGTCCAGTGCGGCTTCTGCATCCCGGGCATGGTGATGTGTACCAAGGCCCTGCTGGATGTCAACGACAACCCCACCGAGGCCGAGTGCGCCGCCGCCATCAAGAACAACATTTGCCGCTGCACCGGCTATGTGAAGATCATCCGGGCCATGCTGCTGGCCGCGGAACTCAAGCGCAAGGGCGAGATTCCCCCCGCCAATCCCGACTGGTCCCTGGGCAGCCGCGTCCACCGGGTAGACGTCCGGGAAAAGGTGCTGGGCTACGGCCAGTATCCCGATGACGTCTATATGGACGGCATGATCTACGCCTCTGCGGTGCGTTCCCAATACCCCAGAGCCAAGGTGCTGGCCATCCGCACCGAGAAGGCCAAGGCCCTGCCGGGCGTGGTGGGCGTATTCACCGCCGCCGACATCCCCGGTGAGAACAAGGTGGGCCATCTGAAAAAGGACTGGGACACCATGATCCCCGTGGGCGGTATCACCCATTACTTGGGCGACGCCATCTGCATTGTGGCCGCTGAGACCCAGGAAATCCTCCAGGAGGCCAAAAAACTGGTGGAGGTAGACTATGAGGAGCTGACCCCCGTTCGAAGCCCCAAGGAGGCCATGGCCCCTGACGCGCCGCTGGTCCACCACGACGGCAATCTGATGGCCCACAAGCACATCCAGCGGGGCTTCCCTGCCGAGGCCATCGCCAAATCGCCGCACATCCTCACCCGCCGGTACCAGACCCCCTGGACGGAACACGCCTTCCTGGAGCCGGAGTGCGCCGTGGCGTATATGGACGGGGACCATGTGATGATCCTCTCCACCGACCAGAGCGCCTATGACACCCAGCACGAGACTGCCCCGATGCTGGGCCTGCCCATGGAGCGGGTCAAGGTGCAGAACATGCTGGTGGGCGGCGGCTTCGGCGGCAAAGAGGACGTGACGGTGCAGCACCATGCAGCGCTGGTGACTTACCTCACCGGCCGGCCGGTCAAGGTGAAGCTCAGCCGGGCCGAGAGCATTCTGATCCATCCCAAGCGCCACCCCATGGACATCGAGATCTCCATGGGCTGCGATAACGAGGGCAACATCCAGGGCGTGGCCGTGGAGGTCATCGCCGACACCGGCGCCTACGCCTCCCTGGGCGGACCGGTGCTGGAGCGGGCCTGCACCCACGCCGCCGGGCCGTACCACTACGAAAACTTTGAGTGCGACGGCTGGGCCTACTACACCAACAATCCCCCCGCCGGCGCCTTCCGGGGCTTCGGCGTCACCCAGACCTGCTTCGCCGTGGAGAGTCTGCTGAACGAGATGGCCGACAAGATCGGCATTTCCCACTGGGAGATTCGGATGCGCAACGCCATCCGTCCCGGTCAGGCATTGCCCAACGGGCAGATTGTGGACGATTCCACCGGCCTGGTGGAGACGCTGCTGGCAGTTAAGGACCAGTACGAAAACGCCCAGTACGCCGGCATCGCCTGCGCCATGAAGAACGCCGGCGTGGGCGTGGGCCTGCCCGACACCGGTCGGGTGCGGCTAAAAATCGAGGACGGGAAAGTGGTCATCTACGCCGGCGCCAGCTGCATCGGCCAGGGCCTGGGCACGGTGCTGGTGCAGATCGTCTGCACCGTGGTGGGCCTTTCCCGGGACCAGGTGGTCTACGTCCGGTCCAACACCTTCGAGGCCCCCGACTCCGGCACCACCTCCGGTTCCCGGCAGACCACCGTCACCGGCGAGGCCTGCCGCCGGGCCTGCGTCGATCTGAAGGCCGCTCTGGAGGGCAAGACCCTCGCCGACCTGGAGGGAAAGGAGTTCTACGCCGAGTACCTGGCCAAGACCGACCCCTTGGGCGCCCCGGTGCCCAACCCCGTGAGCCATGTGGCCTACGGCTACGCCACCCAGGTGTGCATTTTGAACGAGGACGGCACGCTCAAAAAGATGGTCGCCGCCCACGACGTGGGCAAGGCCGTCAACCCGCTTTCCTGCGAAGGACAGATCGAGGGCGGCGTGGTGATGTCCCTGGGCTTCGCCCTGACGGAGAAATACCCCCTGGTGGACTGCAAGCCCACGGCCAAGTTCGGCACGCTGGGCCTGTTCCGAGCCAACCAGATCCCGGAGGTGGAGGCCATCGTCGTGGAGAAGGAGGGCCTTCCCATCGCCTGCGGCGCCATCGGCATCGGCGAGATCACGGCCATCCCCACGGCTCCGGCTGTGTCAGACGCCTACTACCGACTGGACGGCCAGCGGCGCTTCTCCCTGCCTCTGGAGAACACCCCTTACCAGAAGAAGAAATAGCGAATCAAACGGCGCTATGGACGATCAACAGCCAAACGCCAAAATCGCCTCCCGGCAAGATGCCGGAAGGCGATTTTTTGTGAGACTGTGGTTTACTTGGCAGCGACTTTGGCCTTCTTGTTGCGCTCCAGCTTGGAGATCCACAGGGCGCAGGTTGCGTCGCCGGTGATGTTCAAGGCAGTACGGCCCATGTCGAAGAGCTTGTCGACACCGGCAATGATGGCGATGCCCTCGACCGGGACGCCGATGGAGGTCAGCACCATGGCCAGCATGATCATGCCCGCGCCGGAGACGCCGGCGGTGCCCACCGAGGCCAGGGTGGCGGTCAGGACGACCATGGCCATATCGCCGATGGTGAGGTTCATGCCGTAGCAGGCGGCAATGAAGACGGTGGCCACGGCCTGGTAAATGGCGGTGCCGTCCATGTTGATGGTGGCGCCCAGGGGCAGCACGAAGGAGCTGATCTCCGGCTCGGCGCCCATATTGTTGCAGCACTCAATGTTCAGCGGCAGCGTGGCGTTGGACGAAGTGGTGGTGAAGGCGCAGATAAAGGCGGGGTAAATGCCCTTGGCAAACTTGATGGGGTTCATGCCGCTGAGGAAGCGGACGCTGAGGCCATAGACCACCACCACGTGGATGAGATAGGAGAGGTAGGCAATGCCGATGACCAGAGCCAACGTGCCGACGATCTTGGGGCCGTTGACGGCAACCACGTTGGTCATCAGGCAGAAGACGCCGATGGGAGTGATTTTAATAATCATCATCATGATCTTCATGACGACTTCATTCATATCCTCCACCAGGGCGCCGATCTTCTTGCCCCGTTCCCCGGCGGCCAGGATGCCGGCGCCGAAGAAAATGGCGATGACGATGACCGGCAGCATATCGGCACTGACCATGGGGCCAAAGAGGTTGTCGGGGAAGATGCCCACGATGACGTCCATAACGCTGGGCGCCTCGGCAGCCTCATACGCGAGATCGCCCAACTCCGTGCTGGAGAGCGGCTGGAACGCGCCCTTGAAGAGATTGACGATCACCAGGCCGATAACCACGGCCAGGGCGGTGGTGAACATGTAATAGATAAAGGTCTTGACGCCGACGCTGCCGACGCGCTTGAGGTCCTTCAGGGAAATGACGCCGGCGGTGATGGAGCAGACCACCACCGGAACGACCAGGAACTTCAAGAGGTTGATGTAAATGGTACCGATGGGCTTGATCCACTCGTCAGTGAATTCCGGAATCTTCAAAAAGGCCAGGCCGGCCAGAATACCGGCGACCATGCCGATGAAGATCCATGCGGGAAGCGACAGCTTGCGTTTCGATTTCTCCATGTAGATTCCTCCTCTTTTCCGCCGCCTGCGCGGCATCCATGATGAGGATATTCTACCATAATTCTCCGTTTCTGTGTGCTAAGATGTTGTATATTTCCGTGTAAAAATCCTGCTTATCCCGCTAAAATAATGCTAAGAAGTAAACTGTTTAAGTGAAAAAGCACAAAGAAATCCGCCCGGCGCAGATTGCATCGGGCGGAATATACAATCTATTTTTACGCTGAAAAAGCGAGACTGAGCCGCAGGGTATCACGCCCGTGGTGCGGCGTGCCGCAAGCTGGCAAAGTAATTTCGTGTCTCTTCGGCGTTGTGCAGCACCTCATCGCGCAGCGCGTCCAGGTTGGGGAACTGCTTCTCTCCCCGCAGACGGGTGAAAAACTCCACCCGGATGGTCTCGCCGTAGAGCGTTCCGTCGTAGTCCATCAGCCAGGCCTCCACCATGGGGCCGAGGGTATCGTGGACCGTGGGGCGGATGCCCACATTGGTGACTGCAGGATGGACAGAGCCGTCCGGCAGTGTCACCAGCGTGGCGTAGACGCCGAAGGCCGGCGCCAAAAGTCCCGCCGGCAGCAGGAGATTGGCTGTGGGAAAGCCCAGGCGGCGGCCCAGCTCCTTGCCGTGGGCCACGGTGCCCGAGAGGAAGTGCCGGTGGCCCAGCAGCTGGGCCGCGCCCTCCATGTCACCCTGGCGAATCAGCTGGCGGATGTGGGTGGAGGAAACGGTGACACCGCCGCGCACCACCTTGTCCACCACGTCTACCCCCACGCCCCGGAGGCTGCACTGGCGGCGGAGGCGCGCCGGGTTGCCCTCTCCCATATAGCCGAAGGAGAAGTCGTGGCCGCAGATGACGTGCCGGGCGCCCAGGGCGCCGATCAGATATTCGTCCACAAACGTCTCCCAGGGCATCTCCATCATGGTCCTGTCAAAGTGGGCCACCAGCACCTCGTCCATGGCGAACTTCTCCCGCATCAGCCACTGCCGGTCCGTCATGGTGTTGATGAGCGGCACCGGCTGGTGGAGGACCAAGGTGTCGGGATGGGTGTCGAAGGTCAGGGCCGCCGCGGAAATGCCCAGGCTGTCGGCCCGCTTCCGGGCCAGGGTCAAAAGGGCGGCGTGGCCCAGGTGGACGCCGTCAAAAAAGCCCAGGGCGATGACGCGGTCTTGAATCACGGTTTGCTCACCTCGAAAAAGCTCTTGATGGTTTTGAGTTTCCCGGCCTCCGCCCGGCCCAGGGCCGCGAAGGCGCCGTCGGGCCCGTAGACCCGGTACTGCCCTCCCGTGAGGCCCGGACAGGATACCGGCGCGCCGTTCAAAAGGGGCTTATACTGCCGGGGTGTCAAGGTCACAGCGGGCAGGTGGGAAAAGAGGCTGTCGATGGGCAGCAGCAGCGTTTCCGGGTCCGGATGGGCAATGACATCGGCCAGGGGAACGGCCTGATCCAGCCCATAGCACCCGGCCCGGGTCCTGCGGAGGCTGTCCATGCAGGCGCCGCAGCCCAGGGCGCGGCCCAAATCGTGGCAGAGGGTGCGGACATAGGTGCCTTTGGAGCAGCGCACCCGGAAGGTATAGTGATCTCCCGCGCCCTCCAGCAGCTCCAGCTCGTGGAGGACGATGTCCCGGGGTTTCCGATCCACCACCTCCCCCTTCCGCGCCAGCTCGTAGAGCTTTTTTCCGCCGATTTTCACGGCGGAGTACATGGGCGGAATCTGCTGCTGCGGGCCGAGGAAGCGCGCCAGCACCGCCTCCACCGCGGCCCGGTCCGCCGTCACCGGCGCTGTGGCCACCACGTGGCCGGAGCTGTCCTGGGTGTCTGTCTCCACCCCCAGCCGCAGTCCGGCGATGTACTCTTTTTCGGCGGATTCAAAAAATTCCACGGCCCTGGTAGCCCTGCCCACAAAAATGGGCAGGACTCCGGTAGCCATGGGATCTAAGGTACCGCCGTGGCCGATGCGCCTCTCGCGCAGCACGCCCCGGAGCTTAGCGGCCACATCCTGGCTGGTCCAGTCCGCCGGCTTGTCGATAATCAAGATTCCAGTGGGCATGGGGCCTCCTTTACTTCCAAAGGGTCTTATCCTGGCGCAGCACGGCGAGCAGTGCCGCCTTGCCTTCGGCCAGCGTGCCCGGAATCGCCGCACCAGCCGCCGCGGCATGGCCGCCGCCGCCCAGGGCGGCGCAGTAGGTGGAGGCATTGTAGCCCGGCGCCGTGCGGACTGAGAATTTCACCTTGCCCGGCTCCGAGTCCCGGAGCACCGCGCCCACCAGCACGCCCTCGACGGTACGGGGAAAGCCGGAAATCGAATCGAGATCATCCTCGCTGACGCCCAGCTCCTCCACCAGGGACTGGGGCAGGCAGCAGATCGCCACCGTGCCGCCGCAATAAAACTCCATGTCGGTCATCATGCGGGCCTCCAGCTGCAAACGGCCCTTGGTCTTGATCTCAAAGAGCTGGCGGTTGATGGGGGCAATCTGCGCCCCGTGGGCCACGCAGGCCGCCGCCGTTTCAAAGGTCTGGGCTGAGGTGTTGGAAAAGCGGAAGCAGCCGGTGTCGGTGGAGATGGCAATATAGACGGCCTCAGCCATGGCCGGGGTGATCGCCACGCCCATGGCCTCCAGCACCTGGTAGATCAGCTCGCCGCAGCCGGCGCAGGAGGCGTCCAGCAGGGTTTCCCCGGCGTAGAAGGTATTGCTGGGGTGGTGATCGATGCACAGCCGGCTTTTCCCGGCGAAATCCTCCGCGCCATGGGGCAGCAGAGACTCCGTGGCCATATCCACAGCCACCAGCGTGGCGTCCGCAGCCAGATCGGTGCGAAGCATGCCGTCCATCCGGGGCAAAAACCGGCCCGAAAACTGGGGATTCTTCCAAATCCAGGCGTCCTTGCCCAGGCTCCGAAGGCCCAGGCAGAGGGCGATGGCGCAGCCAGTGGTGTCCCCGTCGGGGCGCACATGGGTGAGAATCAGAAAATGGTCCCGCTCCAGGAGCCACCGGGCAGCGTCCTCAGGTTTCTTCATCATGGTTTTCGTCCTCCCGAATTTCCAGACTCTTGAGAAGGTCAAACATCCGCGCACCGTAGGCGATGGAGTCGTCCTCCACGAAGACCAGTTCGGGGGTGTAGCGCAGCTGGAGTCGGGCGGCGATCTCCCGCCGGAGGAAGCCTCCGGCGGACTTGAGCCCCTTGAGGGTCTCCCGGGCCTTGTCCTTGTCCAGCACGCTGATATAGACCTTAGCATAGCGCAGGTCGCCGGTGGCCTCCACCTTGGTGACGGAGATCATCGACTGCTGCACCCGCGGGTCCTTCAAGGCGCGGATCAGATCGCTCAGCTCCCGCTGGAGTTCCTCATTGATCCGCGAAATGCGATTGGATGCCATAGTGTTACTCCTTATCGGTTGCGGCGGCGGCAGGGTGTTTGGGCCGATGCCCACATCGGCCCAAACCGGCCGGAGGCCGGTCTTTCTGCCGCGCCGTCGAACGTGATTCCCATAAGCCGCTGACGCGGCGCGGGCCGATGTGGGCATCGGCCCCTGCGACACGAATTAGGTTCGGGCAAATCTTAGTCCTTGATCTGCTCCATGACGAAGCACTCGAAGATGTCGCCTTCCTTGATGTCGTTGAACTTTTCGATGGACATGCCGCACTCGTAGTTGGCGGCCACTTCCTTGACCGAGTCCTTGAACCGCTGGAGGCTGCCCAGCTGGCCCTCGTGGATGACGATGTTGTCGCGGAGGACACGCACCTGGGCATCCCGGGTGATCTTGCCGTCCTTGACGTAGCAGCCGGCGATGGTGCCGATGGCGCTGACCTTGTAGGTCTGGCGCACCTCGGCGTGTCCGATAATAGCCTCGCGATACTTGGGCGCCAGCATACCCTTCATGGCGTCCTGAATCTCGTTGATGGCGTCGTAGATGACGCGGTACATCCGCATATCCACCTTGGCCCGGGCGGCAGAAGCGGCAGCCACGGGATCGGGCCGGACATTGAAACCGACGATGATGGCGTTGGAGGTGGAAGCCAGCAGCACGTCGTTCTCGGAAATGGCGCCGACACCGGCGTGGATCACCTTGACCCGGACCTCCTCGTTGGAGATTTTCTCCAGAGACGCCTTGACAGCCTCGGCAGAGCCCTGCACGTCGGCCTTGACGATGATGTTGAGTTCCTTCATCTCGCCCTCTTGGATCTGGGCGAAGAGATCCTCCAGCGTGACCTTGCCCTTGGCCTTGTTGGCGGCGGCCTTCTGGTCCTCCTTGCGCTGCTCCACCAGCTGGCGGGCCATGCGCTCATCCTCAACGGCGTTGAAGATGTCACCGGCGCCGGGCACTTCGGCCAGGCCCGTGATCTCCACCGGCTTGGAGGGACCGGCGGTCTTGACGGTGCGGCCCTTGTCGTCAGTCATCACACGGACACGGCCCACGGCAGTGCCGGCGATGATGACATCCCCTTGATGCAGCGTACCGTTCTGGACCAACAGCGTTGCCACGGGGCCGCGGGTCTTATCCAGCCGGGCCTCGATGACCACGCCCTTGGCCAGGCGGTTGGGGTTGGCCTTCAGCTCCTGCACCTCCGCGGTGAGGATGACCATTTCCAAAAGCTCGTCGATGCCCTGGCCGGTCTTGGCGGAAATGGGGCAGATCACGGTTTCGCCGCCCCACTCCTCGGGCACCAGGTCGTACTCGGTCAGCTGCTGCTTGATCCGGTCGGGGTTTGCGCCGTGCTTATCCATCTTGTTGATGGCCACGATGATCGGGATATTGGCCGCCTTGGCGTGGTTGATGGCCTCGACGGTCTGGGGCATGATGCCGTCGTCAGCGGCCACCACCAGGATGGCGATATCGGTACACATGGCGCCCCGGGCCCGCATGGAGGTGAAGGCCGCGTGGCCAGGGGTATCCAGGAAGGTGATGGGGTTCCCATTGATCTGCACAGTGTAGGCGCCGATGTGCTGGGTGATGCCGCCGGCCTCGCCGGAGGCCACGTTGGTGTTGCGGATGGCATCCAGCAGGCTGGTCTTGCCGTGGTCGACGTGGCCCATAACCACCACCACGGGGCTTCTGGGCTGGAGTTCCTCAGCGGTGTCGGCCCGGTCGTCGATGAGCCGCTCCTCGATGGTGACGATGACTTCCTTCTCCACCTTGCAGCCCAGCTCCATGGCCACCAGCGCGGCGGTGTCGTAGTCCACGGTCTGGTTGACCGTCGCCATCACGCCCAGCTTGATCAGCTGCTTGATGACCTCGGCGGCGGTCTTCTTCATCCGGGAGGCCAGCTCCGCCACGGTGATCTCGTCGGGGATCTTCACCACCAGAGGCGCCTTCTTGGCCACCTCCAGCTGCAGGCGGCGCATCTTCTCCTGCTCCTCGTTGCGGCGCTTGTTGCCGGCGAACTTGTTGCGGCTCTGCTGCTTATTCTTGTTGCCGATCTTCTGCTTGCCGCCGGAGTAATTCTGCACGCGCTCAGAGACCAGGGCGTCCACCCGGTCGTCAAAGCGGTTGGCGTTGACGGTGACGGCGCTGGTATCAATGACCCGGCGCTCCCGGCGGCGCTCCGGCTCCTTGGGCTTGTCGGCCTTGGGCGCCGGCTGCTGGCCCTGGGGCACCGCTTTGGGCTGGGCCGGCGCGGACTGCGGCTGCGCCGCTGCCGCGGGCTTTTTCTCCCCCGCGGGCGCAGGCTTTTGATCTTTGGCCGCTTCAGACTTTTCGGGCGCCGCAGGCGCTTCGGGCTTCGCCGGCGCAGCCTGGGCAGCCAGGGCGTCCTCCAGGGAAGGGACCTGGTTGCGCTGGGTCAGCACGTCGAAGAGTACGTTCAGCTGGGCCTCGGTGAGAACCTGCTGGGCGCTCTTGGGTTTGTCAAAAAACTCCCCCACCAGCCCCGTAATGGCCTTGGTGGGAACACCGAAATCCTTGGCCATTTCGCCAATTCGATATTTGATAAAGCTGCTCAATATAGCCACCTCCATGATTTCCTCAACCGGGCAGACCCGGCTGCGGCAGCTTGAAAAGCCGCCTTCTATCCCCGCCGGAACCCCGGCGTGACGTTCTCTATTTCCTGGCCGGGCCAGACTTTTTCCCGCCGTGACGGAGATTGGTCTGGTGGGCCTTTTCCTCTTTTCGCCGTTGGGCCACCCGGGCAGTCTGGGTGCGCAGAAGCTCCAAAATCGGGCCGTTGGCCTCCGGCTGGTCCAGGCTCTCCACAAAGGCCAGGGCCAGCGGCGCGTCCGTCAGCGCCGCCAGGGCACAGACGCGCATCCCCACGGCAGCGCCCAGCTCTTCCTTGGTGAAGGGCGCCGTCAGCACCGGGGGCTTGCCGCTTTGGGCAAAGGACTTGGCTCTGCGGAAGGTGTGATCTCCGGCGTCCTTGGCCACCAGCAAAAGCCTGGCGTGGCCGCCGCGGCAGGCGATGCCGCAGGGCTCCTCCCCCAGGGCAATGCGATTGCCCCGCCGGGCAAGGCCCAGATAGCCCAACGCCCGCTGCCGGTTATCCATGGTCCCCTTCCTCCATTCTGCTGAGAAGGCCGTCGTAAATCTCCTGGGGGATCGCCGTCTCCAGCGCCCGCTCCAGGGCCTTGGACTTGATGGCCCGCTTGAGGCAGGCGCTGTCCGGGCACAGATAGGCGCCGCGGCCCGGTGCCTTCCCCCGGAAGTCCAGGGAAATCGCGCCTTCCGGCGATTTGACCACCCGGATCAGCTCTTTTTTCGGCTTCATCTCCCGGCAGCCCACACACTGGCGCATGGGAATTTTCTTCTGCATGCGTTTCCCCTCCTGTCGTTAGGCGGTTGGACTCAGACCTCTTCCTGGGCGTCGGGCGCCTGCTCAGGCGTCTCCGTCGGCATCGGCTCGTCGGCCTGAGAGGCGGGCTTGATGTCGATCTTATAACCGGTCAGGCGAGCCGCCAGTCGGGCGTTCTGGCCCTCCTTGCCGATGGCCAGAGAGAGCTGATCGTCCGGCACGATGACGCGGCAGGCCTTGACCATGCCGGGCACCGGCGTCACGGACACCACAGAGGCCGGAGACAGCGCCGAGGCCACAAACTGCGCCGGGTCCTCGCTCCAGACGACGATGTCCATTTTCTCGCCCCGCAGCTCCTCCACCACGGCGCCGACACGGCCGCCCCGGGGACCGACACAGGCGCCGACGGGATCGATGCCGGCTTCTGTAGCGCAGACGGCGATCTTGGTACGGGAGCCGGCCTCGCGGGCCACGGACTTCACTTCCACCAAGCCGTTTTCAATCTCCGGCACGTTCAGCTCGAAGAGCCGCTTCACCAGGCCGGGATGGGTCCGGGACACCAGCACCTGGGGCCCGCGGCTGCTGCGGCGCACCTCCACCACGTAGACGCGGATGGTATCGCCCTCTTTGAAGACTTCGCCGTGGACCTGCTCGGAACCGGAGAGCAGCGCGTCAGTCTTGTCAGTGCCGGTGCCGATGCGAATGGTCATGTCATTGGTGGCGGGCTCGATGCGCAGCACCGTGCCGGTGAGAATCTCATGCTCCTTGGAGGAGAAGCTCTCAAAGATCATGCCCCGCTCGGCCTCGCGAATGCCCTGGATGATGACCTGCTTGGCAGTCTGGGCGGCGATGCGGCCAAAGGCCTTGGTCTCCACATCCACATTCACTAGGTCGCCCAGCTGAGCATGGGGGTCGATGCGGCGGGCGGCGTCCAGCGCGATCTCCGTCGCCGGAGTGATGACGTCGTCCACCACTTCTTTCTGCACATACATATGCATTCCGTGTTCATCGCTCTCGACGAACACGTTGTCGGTATATCCATCCTTGTCTTTCTTATACGCGGCCACCAGTGCCTGGGTGATCTTTTCCACCATATAGGCTTGGGGAATGCCCCGCTCCTTCTCCAGCTGCGCCAGAGCAGCAAAAATCTCTTGGTTCATATTGTCCCAATTCCTCCTTTATTCTAAAAACCAGTGAGCCGCACCGCATCCAAAGCGCCGCGGCCAGCTTCGTCAAAATTCCACGTACAGCCGCACCAGGGCAATCTCTTCCTTCGGCAGCGTCACTGTCTCTCCGCCGATGGTCAGCGTCACATCGCCGCCGTCATAGCCCGTCAAGGTGCCGGTCAGCTCCTTGCGTCCGTTCCGGGGCCGGTACAGCTTCACCAGCACCGAAGACCCCATGAACTGTTCAAAGTCCGAGGGCCGCTTCAAAGGCCGCTCCAACCCGGCGGAGCAGACCTCAAAGTGGTAGCTCTCGGGGATGGGATCTTTTTCGTCCAGCACCGGGTCCACCGCCCGGGAAACCGCCTCACAGTCGTTGATGTCCACGCCGCCTTCCTTGTCCAAGTAGAGCCGCAGATACCATTCGCCGCCCTCCCGGACGTATTCCACATCCCAGAGCGTCAGACCCAGGCTCTCCACAATGGGCTGGGCAAACTGCCAGACCTGCTCGGTGATCTTCATAAAAATCCCCCTTTCCAACAAGAAAGACTGGGGAACATTCCCCAGTCTTAAGTCAAGCATACGTTAGTTTAAATACATTATAGCGTTCCAGAGGCCGAATTGCAAGGGGTTATTGGAAAAAAGTTGTGCGTTTCCCAAACTTTTTACCACGGAGCCGAAAACTTGCGGAAATTATGGCCTGGTTCGGACGGAGATAGAAACCCGTCCTTTGTGGCACGGCACCCGCCGCTCGTGCCGTACCTGCCGTAGGGGCGCGCATCGCGCGTCCGTGAATGCGTATGTCGTTTGCCGGACCAGCGGTTTATGCACCCGGTTCCGTGCGGCCATACAGGCCGCCCCTACAACAGAATCGGAAGCCCCAGCAGTCGATATGCTGCCTTGCACACAGAACCCAGCGGGCCGATGTAGGCATCGGCCCCTACGAGAAAGCCGAGTGCGGGTCCGTAGGGGCGGCTACTAGCCGCCCGCGCCGCTGCATCTATTCATACTTCCCCGCGGCGATTGTTTTGACTCTACAGATGCTTGATGTTCGCCGTGACCTCCCGCAGCACGTCCGCCGTCTCCTCCGCCGGCGCCTGACGGCTCAAATCGCTCAGCGTCACCATGCCCACCAGCCGCCGGCCCTCCACCACCGGCAGCCGCCGCACCTGCTCCTTGGCCAGCATCGCGGCCGCCTGATCCACGCTGGCCGTGGGCGGCACCGTGGCCACCCGAGAGGTCATCACCCTGGCCACCGAAGTCTGCTGCATGGGTCGCTCCAGCGCCACGCACCGGGTGACGACGTCCCGGTCCGTGAGAATGCCGCAGAGGCTGCCGTCCCGGTCCCGCACCGGCAGGGCGCCCACATTGTGCCGGGTCATCAGCCGGGCCGCCACCGCCACAGTCTCCTCCGGCGAAACGGAAATCACTTGGTCGCTCATCAGGTCTTTTACGTTCATGTAAATCGCTCCTTTCCATTTGAAGACATTCTCCCCGAAAGCCCGCCGGATTAAACGAGAGAATTTTGTCTTTCGGTGAAAAAAGCTATTGCATCGCGCGCACCGGGGCATTATAATAGCCGGGAAAGAAAAGGGAGGTGCGATACTATGAGCCGATTTTGTCTCATCCTCGCCCTTTCTATCCCCAGCGCCGGGATCGTATTCCCAGCGGGCTGAATCGCCGTTGATTCAGCCCGTTTTTTTTGCCCGGCGCACCACCACGAAAGGAGTTTGTCTATGTCCAAGCAATCCATTCCTGAAACCGGCATCTACGACGCCAGAGAGCTGGGCGTCCCCAAGATGCTGGTGCTGGGCTTCCAGCATATGTTCGCCATGTTCGGCGCCACGGTGCTGGTACCGGCTCTGACCGGCCTGAGCGTCTCTGCCACGCTGCTCTTCGCCGGCCTCGGCACGCTGCTGTTCCACCTGCTGGCCAAGGGCAAGGTCCCGGCCTTCCTGGGCTCTTCCTTCGCCTTCATCGGCGGCTATGCCGCTGTGGCCCCGATGCTCCCCGACGCCGCCGGCGAAGCCACCATTCCGAACCTGGAAATGCTGCCCTATGCCTGCTTCGGCGTGGCGCTGGCAGGCCTCCTCTATGTGGTCCTCTCTGCCCTCTTCAAAGTCTTCGGCGTTAAGAAAGTCATGCGGTTCTTCCCGCCCATCGTCACCGGCCCGGTGATCATCTGCATCGGCCTGACGCTCAGCTCCTCCGCCATCAACAACTGCCAGAGCAATTGGTGGATCGCGCTGGTCGCCATTGTGGTGGTCGTCGCCGCCAACATCTTCGGCAAGGGCATGATCAAGATCATCCCCATCCTCTTGGGCGTGGTTGCCTCGTACCTGATTGCCGCTGTCAGCGGCAATGTGGACTTCACCGCCGTGCGGGAGGCCGCCTGGGTGGGTCTGCCCTTCCAGTGGAGCAATACGGTCTTCGGCCTCTTTGCCCGGCCCGACCTGGATACCTCCATGCTCATCACCGCCGCCATCACCATCATGCCCCTGGCCCTTGCCACGATGGTGGAGCACATCGGCGATATGTGCGCCATCTCCTCCACCTGCAACCGCAATTACCTGGCCAACCCGGGCCTGCACCGCACCCTCCTGGGAGACGGCCTGGCCACCACCCTGGCCTCCCTCTTCGGCGCACCCGCTAACACCACCTACGGCGAGAACACCGGCGTGCTGGCACTCTCCAAAGTCTACGACCCCAGGGTCATCCGTATCGCCGCCGTGCTGGCCGTCCTATTCTCTTTCAGCCCCAAGTTTGAAGCGCTGGTCGCCGCCATGCCCGCCGCCACCATCGGCGGCGTCAGCATGATCCTCTACGGCATGATCTCCGCCGTGGGCGTACGCAACGTAGTGGAAAACAAGGTGGACTTTACCAAAAGCCGCAACGTCCTGATTGCCGCCATCATCATGGTTCTCTCCATCGGCATCACCTACTCCGGCGCCGGCGCCGTGGTAATCCCCGCCGGCTCCGTAACCATTCAGCTCTCCGGCCTGGCTGTGGGCGCCATTGTGGGCATCGTCCTCAACGCCGTTCTGCCCGGCAAGGACTATGAGTTCGGCTCCGACCTCCAGGGCGACACCTCGGTCAACTTCATCGTGCAGTAAGCAAAAGCACAGCAAAAAGCCCGCCGCGATCGCGGCGGGCTTTTTATTGCCCATGTTACGGCTGCGGCGCCTCCTGCGCTTGGAAGCGCAAGAGCTTTCCGTAGGCGTCCTCCCAGGCCTGGGTGTGATGCGGCTCATAGGTGTGAACCGGCTCGGAATTGCGCACCACCTGGCGCAGCTCTTCCAGGTTCTTCAGCTCTCCCAACGCCATGGCCTGCATCAACAGATTGCCGATGGCCGCGCCCTCAATGGGGCCCGTGGTGACGGGTCGGTTGGTCGCGTCCGCCGCCATCTGGTTGAGCAGCTTATTCTGGATGCCGCCGCCGACGATGTTGAAGCTCTCGATCCGTGCGCCCTTGATCTCCTCCAGCCGCTCCAGCGCCCAGCGGTACTTGAGGGCCAGGGATTCGTAGATGCACCGGGCGACCTCTCCCACCGTCTCCGGCTGAGGCTGGCCGGTGGCGGCACAGAAATCGCGGATCTTTTCCTCCATATGGCCGGCTGCAAAGAACCGGCTGTAGCCCGGGTCGATGATGGACCGCAGGGGCTGGGCCTTTTGGGCCTCCACCACGATCTCGTCCCAGGAGTACTTGTGCCCGGCAGTGGCCCAATCCCGGCGGCATTCCTGGATGAGCCACAGGCCCATGATGTTGGAGAGGGGCCGGAAACCGCCCTGGACGGTGCCCTCATTGGAGAAGTTGGCATCCCGCACCGCGTCGGTGAGGATGGCTTTGTCGGTCTCCACGCCGAAGAGCGACCAGGTGCCGCTGGAGCAGAAGGCGAAGCTGCCCTGGCCCGGCACCGCCGCCACGGCCGAAGCCGTATCGTGGGAGCCGACAGCGGCAAAGGGCACCTGATTGATCCCCAGTTCCTCGGCCAGATCCGGCAAGAGGCTCCCCCGCAGCGTGCCGGAGGGCTCCACCGCGGTGAAGATCCGCCGGGGCAGACCCACGGCGTCGATGGTCTCCCAATCCCAGTCGCCGGCGGTGGGATTATAGAGCATGGTGGTGGACGCGATGGTATACTCGGTCTTTTTCTCGCCGGTGAAGAAATAGCCCAGGAGGTCCGGCATCAGGAGCATGGTCTCCGCCTGCTCCAGGGCCACATCGCCCTCCGCCTTGCGGCGGCAGAGCTGATAGAGGGTGTTGAAGTTCATGGTGGAAATGCCGGTGCGGGCGAAGAGCGTCTCAAAGGGGACGGTCTTCCAAACCCGCTCCATGTCGGCATCCACCGCGTGGCGGTAAGAGCGGGGGTTGCCCAGCAGGCAGCCGTTGCGGTCCAAAAGGCCGTAGTCCACGCCCCAGGTGTCGATGCCGAAGCAGTTCAGCTCCCCCAGCTCGGCTCGGCGGAAGGCATGGAAGCCCTGCTTCATCTGTTGGTAGAGGTTGAGGCTGTCCCAGTACAGCACGCCGCCCAGGCGTACATAGTCGTTTTCATAGCGGTGCAGCTCTTCCATGGTGATTTTTTCGCCGTCAAACCGGCCCAGAATGGCCCGGCCATTGCTGGCGCCCAGGTCGAAGGCTAGCAAATTCAGCGGATGTTTCATATGTATCCCTCATTTCTTTCCGGCCTGGCGTCTCACAGCGCACTCTGCCGGTTCTTATAGTATACCATAAGGGAAGGCCATTGCACCATTTCTCACTTTGCATGAATTTATGGGCTGTTTTTTTGCAAATCCACTAAATCGCAGAAAATCAAACAGAATCCAACCACCTTTTTGCCACATTTGCCAAAGGCTTTTTTACGCCGCTGCAGCTTTCTCTTGTGCCGCGGCAGAAAATCCGCTACAATCAAACCAATCACCGAAAGGAGTGTTGCCCATGGACCCTTCTCGCTTCGCTCTGTGGCTGGACAGCGCCTGCGCCGGCTTTGATCAGGCCATACTGGGGGCCATCCATCAGGTACAGCAATCAGGGGCCGACGTGATCCTTGACCCGTTGGCCCGGCTGCTGGCCCTCTTGGGAAAGGGCGGGATCTGTCTCATCCTGCTGGGCCTGGTGCTGCTGGCCTGCCGCCCCACCCGAAAGCTGGGTCTGGGCGTCCTGCTGGCCCTGGCCATCGGCGCGATCTGCACCAACGTGATCCTCAAGCCCCTGGTTCTCCGCCCCAGGCCCTACGCCGACGAAACGCGCCTGATTTACCAATGGTGGCTGGAGGCCGGCGCGCATCTGGAATCCGACGCCTCCTTCCCCTCGGGCCATACCACCGCCGCCACGGCGGCCATGTCGGCGCTCTTCTTCCTCAGCCGCCGCCGCGGGCGCTGGGCGTATTTCCTCTTCGCCGCAGCCATGGCCCTCTCGCGGCTGTATCTGGTGGTCCACTATCCTACCGACGTGCTGGCCGGGCTGCTCATCGGCTTTGGCGCCGGTGCGCTGGGTGCGTATCTCACAACCAAGCTGGCGTCCAGATCACGCCGCTTTCCTTGAAGCGCGGCCACCGTTTTTTTGCCTTTGATGCCGCACGCTCTTGTATTTGCCGCAGGAATCCAGTATACTTTGATTAGAAGCCAATCTATACCTGTACGGAATACTTCGGAGGAGGATGATTTGGATGCGTAAGTATCGTTTTGCCGCCCTGTTTTTGGCCGTGGTGCTGGCGGTTTCGGTGCTTTCCACCGCGGCAGCAGCCCATGGCCGCCCCACCCGCTATGACATCGATGTGGAAGTGGAAGGCAAAGGCAACGCCTGGACCTCGCCCACCCGCGCCTACGCCGGAGACACTGTCTCCATCAGCGTCCGCCCCGCCACGGGCTACTATCTCAAGGATATCACCGTGGTGGCCGACGACTATGACTGGGACTGGGATGACGACTGGGAGCTGGACGACAGCTGGTTCTTTGAGCCCAGCCACTGGTTTGACGGCAGCACCAGTTCTGACGACGACTGGGATGGCTGGGAGGTGTCGGTCAACCGCTGGAAGGAATTCACCATGCCTCGAAGCGACGTCACCGTCTACGTGACCTTCGCCATCGACACCTGCGGCGCCGGCTGGACCGACTGCCCCAGCTATCGCTACACCGACGTGGGCTCCTACGCCTGGTATCACGAGGCCGTGGACTACGCCATCGATTCTGGCTATATGGAGGGCGTCTCCAAGACCCGTTTCGCCCCCAATGACGCCGTCACCCGCGCCATGACCTGGATGGTGCTGGGCCGCGTTTCCGGCCGCTGGAATTTGGAAGGCGGCTCCCCATGGTATGCCGACGCCCAGACCTGGGCCAAGAATAACGGCATCAGCGACGGAAAGAACCCCACCGCCGTGGTGACGCGGGAAGAGCTGGCTACCATGCTCTACCGCTGGTACGGCAGTCCCCGGGTCTACGGCGATCTGGACGATTACCTGGATCGCGGCGACGTCTCCTCCTGGGCGGAGAAGGCCATGATCTGGGCCATCGACAGCGGCCTGATGGACGGCATGGGGGGACGTACCCTCTCGCCCCAGAGTCCCACCACCCGGGCGCAGCTGGCCGTGATCCTCATGCGGCTCAATAACCTGTAATCCTAAACGTACGGGGCGCATCCAATCGGATGCGCCCCGTAAACTGTCCAAAAACTATGATGAAAGCCCACGCAACAGTGCAGCGGGGGGTGTGTGCGGGGGGCAAAGAGCCCCCCCCGCACGTTCAATAAGGGTGGATTTTTCAACTTTTTCAAAGTTGAAAAATCCTAGGCAGCGGGGCGAAAAGACTTTTTCGACACGCTGCGGGGCGCATCCAAGCGGATGCGCCCCGCAGGTTTATTCCGCCGCTTGTTCAGGCGGTTCTTTTTTCTTTTTTTCCTTCTTGGCAGCATACTTGCCGGCGGTGGGACTCTTCCCTGGAATCCCCAGCGCCAGGCATACGCCAGGTGCCAGGAACACGGCCGGATACTCGGAAATCCAGGAAGCCGTGATCCACATATCCGGGATCAGTCCGGCGGCCAGATACAGCCCCCAGGCCACCAGGCCGAAAATGCGGTAAAGCCGCCGAGCCCGCCGGGAGGCCTTGCCCATCACCGGCAAGACCAGCATTCCGCCCAGGCCGCAGAAGAGCAGCGGCATGCCCAGGAAATCGGAGAGCCCTGTCCAGAAGATGCTGTCTGGCGTCGCCACAGCCTCCTGCGTCTGAATACCGGAGATCAGCAGCAGCGCGCACCCCAGCAGCAGCACCACCGCAAAAATGGTGAATACACTCTTCCTGGTCACAGCCATCGCTCCTCTCCACAGCCGCTTTGATTAAATACAGTATACCATAGCTTTTTCCCGGGAGCAAGGGCTGGAGCAGAACCATTTTCGCGCAGCCGCCTTCTGTCACCGCGACGCTTCTGCACCGGCGAGAAGGCGCAAAAAAATCGGTCAATTTCCAATTTTTCAGTGGAAATACCGCCGCGCCCATGGTATACTAATAAAGTTTGATTGTTAAGGCGCGGCAGCCGCGCCGCCTGTACAAAACCATGCGCTGGAGGGAACCGCCCATGTAACACGCGATGCTTTTCCGAATAAACCCATTTTGATAGGAGGAAACAACATTGCCTACTTTGCAAGAAGAAATTCAGCGGCGGCGTACCTTCGCCATTATCTCCCACCCCGACGCCGGTAAAACCACCCTTACCGAGAAGTTCCTGCTCTACGGCGGGGCTATCGCCCAGGCCGGCGCGGTCAAAGGCAAGAAAAATCGCCGGGCCGCCGTGTCCGACTGGATGGAAATTGAGAAGCAGCGCGGAATCTCCGTCACCTCTTCGGTGATGCAGTTCCAGTACGAGGGCTTCTGCATCAATATTCTGGACACTCCCGGCCACCAGGACTTCTCCGAGGACACCTACCGCACGCTGATGGCCGCTGACTCCGCCGTCATGGTCATCGACGGCAGCAAGGGCGTCGAGGCGCAGACCCGGAAGCTCTTCAAGGTCTGCGCCATGCGGCACATTCCCATCTTTACCTTTATCAACAAAATGGACCGCGAGTCCAAGGACCCCTTTGACCTTCTGGACGAGCTGGAGCGGGAGCTGGGCATCGAGACCTATGCCTGCAACTGGCCCATCGGCTCGGGCAAGGAGTTCCAGGGCGTCTATGACCGAGAGCACAAGCAAATTCTCTTTTTCTCCGGCATTTCCGGCAAAAATAAGGCTGAAAAGCTGGAAATTGACCTGAACGACCCCGCCGTGGGAGAACGAATCGGCCAGCGCCGCCACCAGCAGCTGATGGAAGAGGTAGAGCTGCTGGGCGCCGGTCGGGAGTTCGACCTGGAAGAAGTTCGCGCCGGACGCCTCTCCCCGGTGTTCTTCGGCTCGGCCCTGACCAACTTCGGCGTGGAGCCCTTCCTGGAAGAGTTCCTGCGGATGACGCCGCCGCCCCTCTCCCGGGAGGCCGACTGCGGCACCATCGACGCCTTCTCCCCGGACTTCTCGGCCTTTGTCTTTAAAATCCAGGCCAACATGAACAAAGCCCACCGGGACCGGCTGGCCTTTATGCGAATCTGCTCCGGCAAATTCGAGCGGGATCGAGAATATTACCACGTCCAGGGCGGCAAGAAGATGCGCCTCTCCCAGCCCCAGCAGCTGATGGCCCAGGAGCGGGAGATCGTGGAGGAGGCCTACGCCGGCGACATCATCGGCGTCTTCGACCCGGGTATCTTCTCCATCGGTGACACCGTCTGCGCAGCGGGGCAGAAGTTCCGCTTCGCCGGTATCCCCACTTTCGCCCCCGAGCATTTCTCCCGGGTCAGCCCGCGGGACACCATGAAGCGCAAGCAGTTCATCAAAGGCACTGAGCAGATCGCCCAGGAAGGCGCCATCCAGATCTTCAAGGTTCCTGGCACCGGCATGGAAGAAGTCATCGTCGGCGTGGTGGGCACACTGCAATTTGACGTCTTTGAGTACCGGATGCGGGCGGAGTACGGCGTTGAGCTGCGGATGGAAAGCCTCCCCTATGAGTTCCTGCGGTTTATCACCAAGAGCCCCGTTGCCGACCTCAAGGAGCTGAACCTCAGCTCCGACGCAGAGCTTTTGGAGGACTACCGCGGCAACAGCCTCCTGGTCTTCTCCAGCCTCTGGAGCATCGACTACAACATCAAGAAAAATCCCGGCCTGGAGCTTTCCGAGACCAGGCTGCCCTGACAAACAGCACCGCCCCGCGCCGTACCGGCGCGGGGCGGTGTTTTACATTTTTCTTCAGCGCTTGCGCAGCACGGCCACGGCACTCATCTCCGCCGCGGGACGCCATTGGAGCATCCCTGCCTGCACCGTCACCTGGCTCCGGCAGCAGTCATAGACCGCGAGAATCTCGCCGCCGTTCCATGGAATGGAGCAGAGGGCATCCTCCAGGCAGCCAAATTGGTGGAACACCGCCAGAGCTTCACCGTTCTCCCCTTCCCGCAGCAGGCACTGCCAGCCCCGGGGCGTATTGTAGGAGAGAATTTCCGGCCCAAAGCGGTAAGATGTGCCCCGGCGGATGATCTCCGCGGCCCGGCGGTAGAAGGTGATGCCCCTGTCTACGGCCTGCCACTGGACCGCCGTCAGCTCCGTCACATCGCCGGAGATGCACATGGCTCCCAGCATGGCGGCTGCGAGCGAATACCCAATGCGCTGCAAACTCTCCTCTTTCCGCAGCACCGCCCAGATCTGCGCCTGGCCGGGCTGCATGCAGCGGTGGAGATTGGCCGCCACAATGGGGATGGCCGCGCACTCGTGGGCGTCGGAGAAGGAGGCAAAGTCAAAGAGGCCCAGCATGCCAGGCTCCAGCCGGTGGCCGCCGGAGGCGCAAAGCTCCATCTGGATTCCCGGCACTTCCGCCCGCAGCTGCCGGTAAAAGTCCCGCACCGCCTCCATCTGCTGCCGTAAGCCCTCTCCAAGGCTTTCCGCGCCGTCGCAGCCCAGGCCGATGGAATCGTTATAGTCCAGCTTGACATAGCCGAAGCCCTTGTCCCGCAGGAAGTTGATGACCCGCGCGTGGAGATAATCCCGCACCCAGGGGTCCCGCAAGTCCCAGAAGCGCCGGGTGGGCGTGGTGATGACATGGCCGTCCCGCTGGAGCAGATGCTCCGTCTCCCCATAGGCCCGGGCCGTCTTTCCCACCGTCTCCGGCTCAAACCAGATGCCGGGGACCAGTCCTTCGGCCCGGATGGCCTCCACGGTCTTCTCTATGCCGCCGGGGAACAGCGCCCGGGAAACCTGATAATCTCCCAGGGCGTCCTCCCAGCTGTTGTCCTCCGGCTTATACCACCCGGCGTCCATCACAAAGTGGGTAAAGCCCTTGCCCCGGAGGCAGGCCAGCTGCGCCGCCACGCTCTGCTCAGAGGGGACGCCCCAGGTGGTGCAGTATTCATTGAAGAACAGCGGCAGCGGCGCGGCGGGGATAGCCACGTCCATGGCGTGGACCAGGCGGCGGGCCGCATCGTCCACGTCCTTCCCCCGGCAGACGGTGAGATAGGCCGGAGGACTTTGGAAGCGCGCGCCGGGCCGAAGGGTCTTGCGCCAGTGGCCGAAGCCGTAATCGGCCAGGCCGCCGGTCAGGGCCACGGCGTCGTCCTGCCGGCAGACCTCCATCTGCCAGGAGGCGTTGTGGGCCAGCAGGCAGCCCCAAAAGGCGCCGTTTTCCGCATCCTCCAGCACCATCCACGGGAACCACCCGTTCACCGGCAGAGAGCCCACCTGACCGAAGCGCTCCCAGCGCACCCCGTGACGGGCCCAGGAGGGCTCCAAATTTAGCCGCTCCAGCAGGTCGGTGCAGAGCCGTCCCTCCATGCTCCAGCCGCTCCGCAGCCGGTGCAGCCGCAGCTGTCCGGGGGCCGCGCCATTCAGCAGCGGCGAGAGCCCCCCCAGGGAAAAGCTGGCCAGCTGCTCCAGCGTGGCCGGTTCGGTGCCCCGGTTCTCCACCTCGGTCCACACCGTCACCACCGGCGCATTGCCGTCCCAGGAGAGATAATGGGTAAAGCGACACCCGTTGGGATGCTCCAGCACCGTGGCCACCTCCACGCCGCCGCCGGCCGGGCGGCGCTGCTGCTCAACCACCCGCAGGGCCTTGACCGTGCCGCTTTGGTTATAAGTGCCGCCGTTGCCGTAGCCCCGGGGCGTCTCCTCTCCGGTGAAATAGGCCTGCACCAGCCCCTGGGGCTCCCGGCGCTGCCGCGCCGGCTCCACCGGGGCGGAGATCGCAGCGGGCAACATCTGTAACTCCAGCTGACCGCTCTCTCGCTCCAGCACATAGCGGGCCATCATGTCTCCCAGCGGGATCTCCAGCAGCAGGTCAAATTTCACGCGTCTTCCTCCTTTTGTCCAGCCTCATAGGGTCTGAAAATATGCTGTTCCAGCGGCATATTGACAAACCAGCAGATGCTGTAGGACATCACCGCCGGAAGGCCCGCGGCCACCAGAATGAGCGACACCGGGAACAGCAGCAGCGTGACCCCCAGTCCCACTGCCCATACCGCCAGCACCGCCAGGGTGGATTTGGCGCCCAGCAGCATCAAAAGCCAGGCGTTTTTAATCAGCACCGCCACCGGCAGGTCCTGGGCCGCCAGCAGTACGAAGCCGTAGCTGCTCCAGCCCAGCGTCAGCACCAGCAGACACAGCCCCACCCCGGAGAAGAGCAGGCCGTAGACGCTGCTGCCGTTGGAGAGGCCCAGGCTCAGGCAGTAATAGCTCGCGAAGAGGCCCACAGCACAAACCAGGCCAAAGGGCAGACTTTTCCCGAAGCTGCGGCAAAATTCTGTCTTATACTCCGCCCAGAAGAGGCAGCAGCCCTCCCGCACCAGCTTGAGGCAGACCCGGCTCATGGCAGCCAGGGCAGCGGGAATGGTGACAACCGGGATGCAGCTGAGCAAAAATACCCAGCTGAGCCACAGCAGCTGCCAAAAATAAGTTTTCAGCAGATAAAAGTAGAGCGCCGCGCCGCCCTGGGGCGCCGGGGTGCCGGGGCCTTCTTTGGAAAGCCGCCGGGAAAAGAAGCCTTTCGCCATGGTGAATCCTCCTAACGATAAAGATCCCGCGCCGGCGCTTGCCAACCGGCGCGGGATCAGCATATCACACCGGCAGCCAGAGCGCCAGCGCGATATCAGTTTTTCATACCGGTCATCACGATGCCTTCGACAAAGTACCGCTGGCCGATGAGGTAGATGACCACGCCGGGCACGAACGCCAGGCACGTGGCGCACATGATCTTGGCCCAGTCGGCCTTGAGGCCGGAGCGGAACACGGAAAGGCCGATGGCAATGGTGTAGCGATCCGGATCGTCGATGTAGATGGTCTGCTGCAAAAGATCATTCCACAGGGTGATGAACAGGAACAGCGCCACGACGATCATCGCCGCCTTGATGGCCGGCAGGATGATGCTGACCAGCACGCGCATGGGACCCGCGCCGTCAATGGTGGCGGCCTCGTCCAGCTCCTTGGGAATGGTGGAGATAAACTGCCGGATCAGGAAGATGTTGAAGGCGCCGCCGCCGCAGAAGTAGGGCAGGATCAGGGGGAGATACGAGTTGTTCAGGCCGAAGATCCGCGTCCACATCAGGTACAGCGGGATCAGCGTCACCATGTTGGGCAGCAGCATGGAGCCCACGCAGAGGGTGAAGAGGAACTTCTTGCCCCGGAACTTGAGCCGGGCGAAGGCGTAGCCGCAGAGGGTGGCCGTCACCGTGCCGCCGAAGACCGCGGGGACGATGATAGTCATGGTATTCTTGAAATACCGCCAGAAATCGTAGGTCTGGAGCGTCTCCACATAGTTGGAGAAGAGCCACTTGCTGGGGAAGAAGGCCGGGGGATAGGCGTAAAGCTCCGTATTGGTCATCAGGCTGGACCGGAAGATCCACCAGATGGGCAGCATGGCGCCGGCCGCCAGCAGGATGACCAGGAGGAAGCTGGCGACATCCGTGGCCCGCTCCCGCCGTTTCCGGCTGTGATAGTGACCCCTTGCCATCAGTCCTCACCTCCCTCATAGAAGACCCAGCCCTTGCTGGTGGCAAAGACAAAGGCCGTGAACAGCGCGATCAAGACAAAGAACACGAAGGAGATCGCGCAGGCGTAGCCGATCTGATTGCTCTTGAAGGCGTAGCGGTACATCAGATACGTGATGAACATGGAGGCGTTGTCCGGGCCGCCGCTGGTCAGAGACAGGGCCGGCGTAACCACCTGCATATTGGTAATCAGCGCCATCAGGAGGTTATAGAAAATGATGGGCGACATACTGGGCAGCGTCACATGGCGGAAGCGCTGCCAGGCGTTGGCGCCATCGATCTCGGCGGCCTCGTGGTAGACCCGCGGGACGTTTTGCAGGCCCGCCAGGAAGATGACGATCAGGTTGCCGCTGAGCCACACGGCGATCAGCGCCAAGGACGGCACCACATAATCCGAGTCCGTCAGGAACATGACGTTCTGGATGCCGATGGACTTGAGAATGAAGTTGAACAGGCCGAAGTTGGTCTCATAGAGCCAGGACCAGCCGATATACACAGCGGCAGCCGGCAGCACGTAGGGCAGGTAGAACACCGCCCGCCAGAAACCCCGGGCCGGGATCTTGCGATTGAGGAGGATTGCCACCACCAGGGAGTAGATCATGCTGCCGGCGACGGCCAGCACCGAGAAGTACACCGTGGCTGCGATGGAGTCCTTGAAGTAGGGGTCGGAGGTAAAAAGACGAACGTAGTTGGCAATGCCGTTGAAGTGCGGGGAGGAAATGCCCTTCCACTGGAAGAAGCTGATGACAAATACCGCCAAAAGCGGCACATAGGTCAGGACGATCAGGCCAATGAACGCAGGGATCAGGCACATATAGGCCGTTCTCTGCTCTTTCCTGGCCTTTTGTGATAAGCGCCGGGGCTGCAAACGATTCATTGGATCACCTCATTCGGGAGAGTGGGAAACGCGAAGCGCGGGCAGGTGTGCAGGGGGCCGTAAGCCCCCTGCACAGGGAATTCAGTAAAGCATCCGTACGTATGATGGATGGATCAGGCGCCGAAGCCTTCGTAGGCAGCCACCAGGGCGTCATAGTTCTCAGCAATGGCCTCAGCAGCCGTAGTCTTGCCGGTCCAGACGTTGCCCAGGATGGAACCCAGCAGGGCGTTGAAGTCGGTGGTGTTGTTCACATAGTACCAGGAGGTGGGCACAGCGTAGTCGCGGACATAGTCGCACAGGACAGGCTTGGACTCCTCATAGGCGGGATAGGAGGGGTTCTCCAGCCACTTCTTGGTCATTTCCTCGTTGGTGTAGTACTGGTCGGTGATGGGCATCCAGATACCCTTGGCAATCAGGCCGTCCCAGCTGTTCTCTTCGCTGGAGTACCACTTGATGAACTCCATGGCCTCTTCAGGATGCTCGGTCTGGCTGAAGACCACGTTGGGGCCGCCGGTGCAGATGGTGACTTTCTCCTTCATGTAGGGCAGCACAGCGATGCCGTAGTTGAGGCCGGAGTTACGGGCTTCTTCCAGGCAGGTGCCGATGTTCCAGGCGCCGTTGGTGGTCATGGCGCAGGTGCCGGCGATCAGAGACCGCTGCACGCCGTCGTCGGTGAGGCCGGTGGACAGGGGCGCCACGCTGCCGCACGGGCTTGACATGGCTCATGGAGGTGGAGGGCAGGCAGTTGTCCGGCCAGACCTCCAGCGGGTTGACATAGAAGTACCGGTCTCCCTCCCGGGAAATGCCCGCCAGCACTGTATTGGACAGCGCCAGCTCCACGGTATCGTAGTACCTCGCCTCACCGGTGAGAGCAGCCATCCGCTGCGCAAACATCATCAGGCCGATGGACGCACAGCTCTCGCAGTACATCCGGTCATTGGGGAGGTCAAAGTCCGCTGTAAACCGCTCCAGCTTGCCCGAAGAGCCGATGCCGCCGGTGATGTACATCCGACGCTGTACAATGTTATTGTAAAGAGTCTCGGCAGCTCGGGCCATCTCCGGGTCTCCCAGCTCCAGAGCCAGATCCGCCATGGCGCTGTACATATATACAGCCCGCACAGCGTGACCCTCGGCAGTGGTCTGTTCCAGAGGCGACAGATGCGTCTGGGCGTATTTGTCGTCGTACTCGCAAAACTCCGGGAAGACGTTTCGGCCCTTCCGTCCCGCCATTTCGGCCAGCAGGTAGTTGGGCTTCTGTCCCCGCTGGCGGATAAAATAGTCCGCCAAATGCAGGTAGCGCTTTTCCCCTGTGGCCCGATAGAGCTTCACCAGGGCCAGCTCGATCTCCTGATGACCCGGATAGCCGTGGCACTTTCCGTCCTCGGCGCCGAAGGTCCGGTCAATGAGGTCCGCAAAGCGCTGGGCCGTGTCCAGCAGCAGCTTTTCTCCTGTGGCTCGATAATAAGCCACCGCAGCCTCGATCAGATGGCCGGCACCGTACAGCTCATGACCTTCTGCCAAATTGCTCCAACGTTTTTCCGGGCACTCAATGGTGATGTACGTGTTGAGATAGCCATCCGGCTCCTGGGCCCGGGCGATCAGCACCGCCGCTTCCTGCGCCAGCGGCAATAAGTGTTTGCCGGTGCCGTTGGCGATGCAGTAGGCCACAGCTTCCAACCATTTATATAGATCCGTATCCTGGAAAATCGCGCCTTGATGCCGTCCCGGCAGATCGCCGGCGGCCACCCGAAAATTGTCCAGGCAGTGGGACTTTTCCGTTCCAGGCACGCGGTCGTTGAGGGCCTCCCATTGATAGGGCAGGACCCGCTCCGCGACCAGGCGCAGCATGGGGCCGTACAACTCGTCCGTGATACGCACCTGGTCCAGCGCAATGGGGGTTCGATACTGTTCCATGGGGTACACTCCGTTCTCTTCCCGCTTCTGGGGGAAATTCTTGTTTCGATTACCTAATCGTTTTACCTATTGTCGCTATTATATTCCAGGTCATTCGGGATTGTAAAGTATTTTTTTGAAATATTTGCAAATTTGTTGACATCCCACGATCTAAATTATTGTTTTTGTACAATTATCACAACGATTTTCAGCTATCTTAACGTTTTATCCTATTTTCAAAAATACTTGGTTTATAGATGCGCATAATCATATTTTCCAGAACATTTTTGAGATTATCCATTGGGGAATTATCAGAAATATTCACCTCCCCCTTGCGTTTTCCCCCGGGATATGCTAAAATTTCACTAGTCTGAGCCGAGACTTATCGCGTTATTCTAGCATATTCTGCCAGAATACCATAACGTTTAGGCTCATCATGCAGGAGGTGTATGCTGTGGCCACCATCAAGGATGTCGCCCGACTAACCGGCGTCTCCGCTGCCACCGTTTCCAACGTACTCAACGGCAAGCGCGGCGCAGCCAGCGAAGCCAAGGTGCAGGAAATTTTCCGCGTGGCTCAAGAGCTGCACTATCGTCCCAACTCTCTGGCCAAAAACCTCAAGCTCCAGCGCAGCAATACCATCGGCATCATCACCGAGGACCTGACTGTTTTCAACACCCCGGAGATCGTCAACGGTATCGAGGAATACTGCGAAGAACAGGGCTATGAAATCCTTTTGGCCAATATGCGCCTCTTCAAGCGCTACAACAACAATCTCACAGATACGCCGGAACACGCCGTGCTGTTTGAAAACACCACCCGCAACCTGATGGCCAAGCAGGTGGAGGGCATCGTCTACATCGGCTATCATTGCCGCCCCATCGCTTATCTGCCGCCGGATCACATTCCCTTTGTCTATGCCTATTGCTTCCCCAAGTCGCCCCTCTACCCCTACGTCCTTTTTGACGACGAAAAAGCCGGCTACCAGGTGAGCAAGGCCTTGATCGAGCACGGCCACCGAAACATCGGCCTGATTTCCGGCCCGCTGGCCAGTCTCAACGCCCAGGCACGGCTGCGGGGCGCGCAGAAAGCCCTGTACGAGGCCGGAATCCTCTACAACGCCTCCACCACCCTCTATGGCGACTGGAACCGGGAGAGCGGCTATCAGTGCGCGGAAAAACTGCTGGATATGGGTGTCACCGCCATTTTTGCCTTCAACGATATGACGGCCAGCGGCGTCTACGCCTGCTGCATTGACCGGGGCATCGCCGTCGGGCGGGATATTGCCCTCTTCGGCTACGACAATCTCAACATCGTCGAAGCCTACGTGCCCCCCATTTCCAGCGTGGAGCCGCCTTTGCGGGAAATGGGCTACAAAAGCGCGGAGCTGATTTTGGCTCAAATCCGCAGCCGGGAGCCATTGCCCACCATGGCCCACTCCCTGGACTGCACCGTCTATGTTCGTGGCTCCGTCTGCGCAGCGCCGCCTGCCGCCGACTGACGGGAACGCCGGTCTTGATCTGCTGTATTATGATCCGACAATCTTAATTATGAGGTGATACGTTCATGTTGTCCAACGCCAAAATCGCCCTGGACCCCGCCTTTCAGCTGGCCCCGGTGGATCCTCGGGTCTACAGTTCTTTTATTGAACACCTGGGCCGGGCCGTCTACGACGGCATCTACTGCCCTGACCACCCCACCGCCGACGCCCTGGGCTTCCGCCGGGACGTGATCGAGCTGATTCAGCCGCTGCGCATTCCCATGATGCGCTATCCCGGCGGCAACTTCGTCTCGGGCTTCCACTGGGAGGACAGCGTCGGCCCCCGCGACCAGCGGCCCCGGCGGCTGGACCGGGCCTGGCGCACCCTGGAAACCAACCAGGTGGGCCTCCACGAATTCGGCGCCTGGTGCCGGGAGATCGGCGCGGAGATGATGATGGCCGTCAACCTGGGCACTCGGGGCATTGACGCCGCCTGCAACCTGCTGGAATACTGCAACCATCCCAGCGGCTCTTATTGGAGCGATCTCCGCCGGTCCCACGGCGCGGAGCAGCCCTACGGCATCCACACCTGGTGCCTGGGCAACGAAATGGACGGCCCGTGGCAGATCGGCCACAAGACCGCCGAGGAATACGGCCGCCTGGCCTGCGAGACTGCCCGGGCCATGCGGAAGATTGACGCTTCCATCGAGCTGGTGGCCACCGGCAGCTCCTACCCCGAAATGCCCACCTTCCCCACCTGGGAAGCTACGGTACTGGGCCACGTTTACGACGACGTGGACTACCTGTCCCTCCACCAGTATCTGGGGGATACCACCGGCGATCTGGGTGACTTCCTGGCAAAATCTCTGACCACGGAACACTTTATCCGCTCCGTGGTGGCTACCTGTGACTTTGTCAAAGCCCAGAAGCGCTCCAAAAAGCAGATGATGCTCAGCTTTGACGAGTGGAACATCTGGTATCACTCTCTGGGCAAGGACGACGAAATTCAGGAGAAACACCCCTGGCAGCAGGCCCCCGGTCTGGTGGAGGACATCTACACCCTGGCCGACGCCGTGGTCTTCGGTTCCATGCTCATCACCCTGCTGCGCCACGCCGATCGGGTGAAGATCGCCTGCCTCGCCCAGCTGGTCAACGTCATCGCTCCCATCATGACGGAGCCGGGCGGCGGCAAAGCCTGGAAGCAGACCATCTACTATCCCTTTGCCCAGGCGGCGCAGTACGGCCACGGCACCGTGCTGCTGACCGACGTCACCTGTGACCGCTACGACAGCAAGACCTTTACCGACGTACCCTATCTGGAAGCCGTCGCGATCCAGGACGAGGCCGCCCATACCCTGACCCTCTTCGCTGTCAACCGGAGCCAGACGGATTCGCTGCCCCTCAGCTGCGACCTCCGGGCTTTCGGCACCGGACGGGTAGTGGAACACAGCGCCCTCTTCGGAGAGGACCCCCAGGCCGTCAACGGCCCCGGGCGTGAAGTGATCGTGCCCCGCCCCGTCAGCGGCACCGCCGTGGCCGACGGAAGCCTCTCCGCGCTGCTGCCGCCGATGTCCTGGAATATGATCCGCATCCAGTGCCAGTAACTGAGGCAAAGCCATGGATATTCAAACCATTTCCCTTCCAACCGGCGCAGCGCTGACCGCCTATCTCCATCCGCGCAGCGCAGAGATGCAAAATCCTTACACTGCCAGCCGGGCAGCGCTGATTCTCTGCCCCGGCGGTGGTTACAGTATGCGCTCCGACCGGGAAAATGTTCCTCCGGCGATGCTGTTTTTTAACATGGGGTTTCAGGTCTTCGTCCTGTCCTATTCCGTCGGTGCTGCCGCAGCAAACCGGCGCCCTCTGGAGGAGCTTGGCCGGAGCGTGCAGCTTGTCCGCGCCAATCGCGAGGCGTGGAACATTGACCCAAACCGCGTAGCTGTACTGGGCTTTTCCGCCGGCGGCCATCTGGCAGCGTCCCTGGGCGTCCACTGGAATGACCCCGTACTGCTGGAACGCTGCAACGCCCAAGACGCCCGCGCACTTCGCCCCGATGCACTGATCTTAGCCTATCCTGTCATCACCGACGGCGCTTTTACCCACGCGGAAACGCTGCAAAATATCTCCGCAGCCCGTCAGGAGCCTCCCCACTACTGGGCCCTGGAGACCCACGTCACCGCCGACACGCCGCCCGCCTTCCTCTGGCACACCATGGACGACGCCTGCGTCCCGGCGGAAAATTCCATCCTGTTTTTGCAGGCGCTGCACCGTGCCGGTGTCCCCTGCGAGTGCCACCTCTATATGCACGGGCAGCACGGCCTTTCCGTCTGTACCGGCGAGGTCGATTGCGGACAGTCCGCCGCGAAATCCTGGATTGCGCTGTGCCGAACCTGGATCGAAAGCATTTGGGGAGATTTGGGCGGATATTGAGATATGCTCCCCCGTAATCGGCAGCCGCCTGTGAGCACCGCACGGCAGTTTTCCTGATTGCATCTGCACCCATGAACAGCGGATCTCTTTGGATCGACTCCCGAGAAAGCGACACCGTTCGGGGCCAGGCCCGGAAGCAGGCCGAGATGTTAAAAGAACCCTGGGCCCTGACCCAGCTCCGCTGTCTCGGTTGCTGAGACTTTTTCAAGTCGCAGCAGCCCCTGATTGAACGCACAGGGGCCCTTCGCCCCCTGCACCCATCCCCCGCTGCTCTGTCACAGAAACGTTCCGCATCGTATTTGACAGTGTGCGCCGTGGGCGGCGCTGTCTCGCGTCGTCCACGGCGTTTTTTTCACCCCACTTCCTCCCCGCAGCCAATCAGCTGCCGCGTCCCAACGCGCCCATTTTCCTCTCCCAATCTCTATTTGCAGAAAGGATGTCGAACCGTGAAGCTCTGTCCTTCCCGCCAAGTCCATCTGGATTTCCACACCTCGGAGAAAATTCCCGGCATCGGCGTTGACTTTCAGCCGGAGGCCTTTGCCGAAGCCGTCAGCGCCGCCTCCATCAACTCCATGACCGTCTTCGCCCGCTGCCACCACGGCTGGCTCTACTACCCCTCCCAGGCCTTCCCGCAGCTGGTTCATCCGCAGCTGGCCCAGCGGAACCTGCTGCTGGAGCAGGTGCGCGCCCTCCACAGCCGCGGCATCAAGGCGCCGGTGTACATCACCGTCCAGTGGGACTACCACACCGCCTCCACCCATCCGGAGTGGCTCATCCGCAAGGCGGACGGCGCCCGCGAAGGCGGCCCCTTCCACGAGCCCGGCTTCTACCAGTCTCTTTGCGTCAACACCGGCTATACGCAGTTCCTCCAAGCCATCACCAAAGAAGTCATCGAGCTGCTGGGGAACGAGCTGGACGGCTTGTTCTTTGACATCGTCGGCACGCACCCCTGCTGGTGCGCCGCCTGCCGGGCCGAGATGGCCCAGCGAGGAATCGACCCCGCCGCCGACGACGCGGTACGCGCCTTTGCCAAAACCGTCATGGATCGGTTCAAGCTGGAGATGTCGGCCTTTGTGCGGCAATTCCGCCCGGACTGCACCATCTTCTACAACGCCGGCCATGTAGGACCCACCACCCGGGCCAGCGCCGCGGCGTACTCCCACTTCGAGCTGGAGAGCATCCCTTCTGGCACCTGGGGCTATCTCCACTTCCCCGTGACGGCCCGGTACGCCCGCAAGCTGGGCAAGGACTGCGTAGGCATGACCGGTAAATTCCACACAGCCTGGGGCGACTTCCACAGCCTCAAAAATCTGGCTGCTCTGGAGTTTGAGTGCTTCCGTATGCTGAGCTTCGGCTTTGCCGCCTCCATCGGCGACCAGCTGGAGCCGTGCGGCAGGCTGAACCCCGCCACTTACCGTCTGATCGGCCAGGTCTACCGCCAGTTTGCCCAGCGGGAAGCCTGGGCCCGGCCTTCGACACCGGTGGTGGAAGCAGCCGTAGTGACGCCGGAACGGGACGACCGGGAGTTTGAAATTCCCGAGAGCGTGATGGGCGCGGCCCAGCTGCTGGAAGAGCTGGCGCTGCAGTTTGACATCATCGACCCCACCATGGAGCTGGGAGACTACCCGCTGGTGATCCTGCCGGACGATCTCATCATTTCCGCCACCTTCCGGGACAAGCTGGAGGCCTATGTCGCCCAGGGCGGCAAGGTCCTGGCCTGCGGGCGGGGCGGCCAGGATGCGTCCGGCGCGTATCCCCCCTGCTTCGGCGTCAGCGCCGACGGCCCGCAGGAGAACTACCCCGACTTCATCCTGGCCCAGGGCCCGCTGGCCGCAGGGCTGGAGCCGGAGAATGAGTATGTAATGTACCAGCAAGGCCAGGTGCTGCGCTCTGCCGGCGCCGCGCCGCTGCTCTATGCCCGGGCGCCCTACTTCCCCCGCCGGGGGGACAGCTTCTGCTCTCACCTCTACACCCCCTCCGCCCATGGGACGCCCTATCCCGTGGCCTTCCAAAACGGCAATGTACTGGTGCTGTCCCACCCGCTGTTCTCCCAGTACCGAGAAAACGCCCCGGCCTGGTGCAAAAAGCTGGTGGACAACGCAGCCAATCTCCTGCTGAAGCGTCGCCTGATCCGACACAACGGCCCCTCCACCATGACTGTCAGCGTACTAGACCAGCCAGAGCTGCATCGCACCAATCTCCACATTCTCACCTATATCCCGGTGCGCAAAAGCGCCACCATCGACCTGGTGGAAGAGCGCACCGTGGTGCGCCAAATCACCGTACAGGCACAGCTCCCCCGGGCCTTCACGGCGGCCCGCCTGATTCCCGACGGCACGCCGCTGGCAGTGGCCGGGAATACCATCACCATCCCCGAAATTGACGGCTACGCCGTCGTGGAACTGACGTAATAGGAGAGGTATTGTATGATCGATCTACTGAACAACGCCCTGCTCTACCGCTTTGGCGGCGAAAGCCTTCGCATCGAGCCCTGGGGCGACAACGCCGTCCGCGTCCGGGCCTGGAAGCAGGTCCAAATGCCCGCCGAGGACTGGGCCCTGACGGAGCCCCACAGCGCCGAGGCTCAAATCCGTGAAACTGAAACCGGCTATTCGCTGACCAACGGCAAGCTGACCGTCCACCTCACCCGGGGCGGCAAGCTGACCGCTTACAATCAAAACGGGAAAAAGCTCCTGGAAGAGTACCACCGCAACCGCCGGGACATCCTCGATCCCAACTGCAGCGCCATCGAAGTGGAGGCCCGGGAATTCAAACCCATTCCCGGCGGCGACTACCGCCTCACCGCCCGCTTTGAGTCCCTCAACCCGAAAGAGAAGCTCTACGGCATGGGCCAGTACCAGCAGCCCTATCTGGATTTGAAGGGTGCGGATCTGGAGCTGGCCCAGCGCAACTCCCAGGTTTCGGTTCCCTTCCTCCTCTCCTCGCTGGGGTACGGCCTCCTGTGGAACAACCCCGCCGTGGGCCGGGCCGTGTTGGGCAAAAACGTGATGAGCTTCGAGGCCTATGCCACCAAGGGGCTGGATTACTGGCTTGTGGCCGGGGACACACCCCGGGAGATCGAAACCGCCTACGCCTCTGTCACCGGCACCGTACCCATGATGCCCGAATACGGCCTGGGTTTCTGGCAGTGCAAGCTCCGCTACCAGACCCAGGAGGAGCTTTTGTCCGTGGCCCGGGAGTACAAGCGCCGGGGCCTGCCGCTGGACCTGATCGTCATCGATTTCTTCCACTGGCCGAAGCAGGGCGAGTGGAAATTCGACCCCACCTATTGGCCCGACCCCAAAGCCATGGTGAAGGAGCTGCAGGAGCTGGGCGTGGAGCTGATGGTCTCCATCTGGCCCACGGTGGACCGGACCTCCGAAAACTTCGCGGAGATGCAGGAGAAGGGCTACCTGGTGCGATGTGACCGCGGTATGCAGCGCAATCAAGACTTCATGGGCGAAACCCTCTTCTACGACGCCACCAACCCCGAAGCCCGGGCCTTTGTCTGGGGCAAGGCCAAGGCCAACTACTACGATCTGGGCATCCGGGTTTTCTGGCTGGATGAGGCAGAGCCGGAGTACACCGTCTACGACTTCGACAACTACCGCTACTACCTGGGTCCCAACCTCCAGGTGGGCAATCTCTACCCCCTGGACTACGCCCGGACCTTCTACGATGGCATGGAGGCCGCAGGTCAGCAGAACATTGTCAACCTCCTCCGCTGTGCCTGGGCCGGCAGTCAGAAGTACGGGGCCCTGGTCTGGTCCGGCGACATCGCCTCCAGCTTCCGGAGCCTCAAAAATCAGCTGGCAGCGGGTCTCAACATGAGTCTGGCTGGCATTCCCTGGTGGACCACCGACATCGGCGGTTTCCACGGCGGCAACCCCAGCGACCCGGCCTTCCGGGAGCTGTTCGTCCGGTGGTTCCAGTGGGGCGCCTTTCTGCCGGTGATGCGCCTCCACGGCGACCGGGAGCCCAAGCAGCCCCAGGTGGGCACCACCGGCGGCGCCACTTGCCTCTCCGGCGCGCCCAACGAGGTCTGGAGCTACGGCGAGGCCGTCTATGAGATCTGCAAAAAATATCTCAGCCTCCGGGAGTCCATGCGGGACTATACCCGCTCCCTGATGGCCGCCGCCCACGAACACGGCGAGCCGGTGATGCGGCCCCTCTTCTACGAATTCCCGGACGATCCCACTTGCTGGGAAGTGGAGGACCAGTACTGCTACGGCCCGGACTATCTGGTGGCCCCGATCCTGGAGGCCGGCCAGCGAGTGCGCCGGGTGTACCTCCCCCGGGGTGCATCCTGGACCAACCTGGACACCGGCGAGACCTTCCCCGGCGGTCAGTGGGTCGACGTCCCCGCGCCCCTCGACACCATGCCGGTCTTTACAAGGGGATAAACCAAATAAAAAACCCCGTGGGCGCTGCTTCCAAAGAAGCAGAACCCACGGGGTTTTTCTGGATTTCAAACATGCGGAAGCGGTAGCCGGGAGCGCCTCCGCAGAGGCGTTCCCGGCGCTTGGCGATAAGGCCGGCAGGAGTCGCCGCTCGTGCGCTTTGCGGCAGCAAAGCTCCATCTATCACATCGCCGCTGGGGGAAGCGCAGACATTGACCCACTCCTCCTTCAGCTTGGATTAGTCGCGGTTCTCCAGCAGCTCGGTCCAGATTTCGTAGCTCTTGCTGCTGCTCCATCTGTAGTCGTGGCTGTTGGTGGCCTCCTGGATCGCTTCGTAGTACCAGGCGCTCTTGGGGTTGTCCGGCCAAGTGACCATCTCGGGCAGCATATGGTCGGCATGGGGCTTGCGGCCCAGGACGTTGTTCACCAGGGTCACAGCCTCGGCGCGGGTGATGGCCTGGTCGGGCTTGAAGGCGCCGTCGGAGTAGCCGTTGATCCAGCCCTCCTCGGCGGCGCGGTTGATGTACACCTCAGCCCAGTGGCCCTCGGTGTCGTAGAACCGGTCCTTCGTCGAATACGGGTTGGACAGGAACCGGGCCGCGATGGTGGCAAACTCGCCGCGGGTGATGTTGGCGTTGGGCTTGAAGGTGCCGTCGCCATAGCCGGTGAGGATACCGGCCTGCACCATGGTAGAGACGGCGGTATTGTACCAGTCGCCGGGCTTCACATCGCTGAAGCCGCTGTCGGTGGATTTGTAGTAGGCCCGGGCGTCGTCGGTGAGCAGGCGGTAGAAAATCGTCGCCACCTCGGCGCGGGTGATGTTGTTCTGCGGCTTGATGTGCCCATCGGGGTAGCCCTGGATGTAAGCGTCATGGTCGTCCAGCTCCAGCAGGTCGGGGGTGTCCTCGGGAATTTCGGGGATGATCGGCACAGTCACCCGCGCAAACTTAACCTCGATGGTATGGTTCTCCGCAACATTCTCAAAAGTGTAGCTGTCCACGCGCCCCACGCTCTTGCCGTCCACCAGCACATCCTTGACATAGTAGCCGAAGTCCGGGGCGATGGTAAAGGTCTGGTCCTCGCCGTCCTCTACGGTGACTTCGCCGCTGGGCGTGATGGAGCCGCCCTTGTTGGTCGTGGCGATGATGGTGTGGCTTTCAATTACTTCCACAATATCTGTCAACTTCCAGAGATACACATACGCAGGCGTCGCGCTATCAGGCACCGGTTCCACAGCGGCAGTATATTGTCTGCCGTTCGCTTTAGTAAAATGCACGGTATTTCCGGACTGTTCCATGGTATCCGCTACGATTTCTCCCACAAATCCGGTGTACAGGGTTTCATCCCCCGGCACTTCAATCAGTGTCTCTTTGCCGATAAACGTATTGTCTTTCAAGGTAATTTTAGCCTTGGCAGCGTCTTTATGCTCATTCAGGCCAAGGACCAGACCTGCATAGGCATTTTTATGATCTGATGTGACTGTTCCACCTACAGTCACAGTATTGCCGGAAATGTCCACCGGCACACTACAATTACTTGTGGTCCCTATCACAACACCTACCACACCACCTGCGACGCCAAGTCCCTCATCTCCACTCTTCAGAGCCTTGATGTCGCCGCCCACGGTAATTTGGCAATTCCGAACAAAGTAATAGGTATCAATTTGCTGAAGTCCCACAAATCCCGCTGCTATGGATTGAACCGGGGATTGGGCGATAATATCTCCGTCCACTTGTACGGTACAATTTCTGCGGTGGGTCTTGCTCTGATACGCATACCCGGCTGCTGTGGCATCAGCGTTCTCGCTGACGGCGCAAATATCACCGACCACTTCCACCGTGTTTCCATAGATATGGTCGGGGCGGTCATAGTAATCCCGGCCAGTCGAAGTAACAAAACCGGCGGCCACACTTCCGCCTCCGTTTGCCTCGGCAGAAACAGAGCCATTCACCTTCACACGGTTGTCATGGTAGGAAAGATTTGGGACACTGCTTGCAGTGTTCATCATCTGGTGCGCAAAGCCGCCCGCAAAGGCAGCTCCGGCATAGGTTTCGGAGTTTGTCAACGCCGAAATTTCTCCCACTGTAACCGTGTTTTCCACAAAGTCCCGTCTGTCCTCGCTGCTCCATCCGCCGGTGTTCAGCATAAAGCCATAGGCATAGGCTTCGCCATTCATATAGGCGTATACATTTTCTTCTGCATCGCCCTCCTGATTGGAAGCCTTGATGGCCCCGGTGACCTGGACGGCACAGTGATGGGTATAGCCCTGTAAAAAGCGCGCAAATCCGATGGCCGAAGAAGCGCCCTGCTGAGAATCCGCGAGAATATTGGCAGCTTTCACGGTAGTGTGAGAAAGTTCGTCTATTGTATTGCAGCCAAACCCCGCCGTGCCGTCCGTCGTTCCCACAGCAAAGCCATAGGCTGAGGCATGACCGTCATCGGTATAGCTCTGAATATTCCCTGCAACGCCTACGGTAATGGTTTGGAACCGAACCTCATTTTCGTTTTCACCCTTGGCGGCAAAATAGGCAAAGCCTGCGGCAGTTGTGTCACCATCCATCGGGGTCGTCGTGCCAATGTTCCCCTGGACGTTCACCTGCAGATTCTCCATAGACGCGCCCCAGACATACCAGGCAAACCCCGTCGCCAGGTTCTTGGCCTCTCCGCCATAATGAATATACCAGTTGCCGTAATTATATGGATCAGTCAGGATCTCCGCGTAATAGTTCAAGTAGTTATGGCTGCCGTACAGCACATTGCCCTCAATAGACACCGAAATATCGCGCAGCGCAATCTGGTCACTCTCATTTTCGTAGCCAATATCATAGGCCACCGGCGCACCTACTACATCGCCCTCGAACACAAGGTTGAGGTTATAGAGAGAACCCCGCAGCGTGTCAAAAAGCGGCGCAGACCCGCCCTCTGCCGCTGTAACCGTAATGGTCTTCCCATTTCCATCCAGCGAACCCTTGAAGCAGTATTCTGAATCGGCTTCCTGGCGCAGCGTACTGGTATCGATGGTAAGATCCGATTGCAGACGATAGGTCCCGGTCTTTGTTCCCGTGTCATTTAGAACTGCAAGCAGTTCTCCTTGCGTGTTGATGTCAACAGCATTTGTCGGATTGCTGTCCAATTCCGGCTCATCTGCCATCACAGTTCCAGCCATTGCTAATAATAATACCACGCACAACATAATATATAGTGCAATTTGAATGGTGCGCTTTTTCAAAGTTGTCCCTCCTTTATATTTTTAAAATACTATCCCTTTTGCCTGATCCGATGTTGGATATCACCTCTGCTTTTATAAAAAATGTCGAAAACTGTTTAAATTCACAATATCATATCCTTCCACATTTTACAAGTTCTCTTGTAGTTTTTGGCTACCTTTACCCGCTTCTGATATGCGGCAAGGAAATTCCGGAGATTTTTTCGGAAAAAGCAGAAGAAATTCCACAAAATCCTATTTTATATGACTTCCACGTTTCCAAGCGTAAAGACAGCGGCCGTAAAATACGCCGCCTGTTCGCCATGAATTGCACTGGGCAGGATCATGGGATGGGAGAGCAGACTGTCAAAGGCCTCTGCTTTCACATAATGAGAGTAGGTTTTTTTGACAGTCTGAACCGCCGGAGTGCGAATGCACTCCGGCGGCTCAGACTGTCTATTCTCTATTCTATACTATATAATATAGGATCTGCGGCGCGTGCCGCACCGATGGCTGCCCCTCATTCCGCCATGCGCAGCGCATCGAAGACCCGCAACAGCTCGCCCACACTCCAGGCCTGGGCGAAGCAGCCCTTGGAGGCAACCGGATTTTCCCCGTCGTAGATCTCAGGGAGCTGCCCGATGCAGCCCTCCCGGAGCGCCGGCTCCAGCAGCGCCAGGTCCTGATGCACCTGGGCTCGGGCCTCGGCGCTGTAGCCATGCACCTTCAGATAGGCCAGGTAATACGCTCCCAGGGGGAAGGGCCAGATAGTACCCTGGTGATAGGCCAGGTCCCGGTCCAGCTGGGCGCCGCCGTAGAAGGGACGGAACTCCCGGTCCTCCGGGGACAGCGTGCGAAGGCCGTAGGGGGTATAGAGATGGCGGTACACCGTCTCCACCACCATGGCCTCCTGCTCCGGTGGCAGCAGGGAGAAGGGCTGGGACACGGCCCAGATTTGATTGCAGCGAATCTGATCGTCGGCCTCGGTGCCGGAGAGGACGTCCCGCAAGCAGCCCAGGGCCGGATTCCAGAATTTTTCGCAAAAGCTCTGCCGCACCCGGTCCGCCAGGGCGCCGTAGGCCTCGGCGCCCGTGCCCAGTCCGGCCCTGGCCCACTGCTCCATCATCCGCAGGGCGTTGTACCAGTAGGCGTTGATCTCCACGGGCTTTCCGTGGCGGGGCGTAGGCAGATGACCCTCCACCCGCACGTCCATCCAGGTCACTTGCTCGTCGCCGTCACCGGCTGCGATCAGGCCGTCCACCTCCATGTGGATGTGATAGTCAGTTCCAGCCTGGTACCAGCGGACGATCTCCTCCATCACCGGGTAGACCTGCCGGACAAACGCGTTGTCGTCGGTGCGCTGCTCATAGGCGTAGACCGTCAGGATGAACAGCAGGGCCGCGTCCGCCGTGTTGTACCAGGGCTGCTCCGTCCCCTCGGGGAAGAGATTGGGCATCAGCCCCCGGCGGCAGTAGGCCGCGAAGGTCTCCAGGATGGACCGGGCCGTCTCATACTGGCCGGTGGACAGGCAGCAGCCCGGCAGGGCCAGCATGGTGTCCCGCCCCCAGTCCTCAAAGAAGGGGAAGCCCGCCAGGATGGTTTTCTTGCCGGTGGAGACCCGGTGAGAGATAAACTGCATGGCCGCCAGGGAGAGATGGGCCGGCAGTGCCTCTTCAAACCCGGCCTTGGTTCGAATCTCCGCCCGGAAGGCCTCAGTCTTGCGGCGGACCTCCGCCGCCGGGGAGAGATCCGGCTCCAGACCCATCACCAGCTCCAGCGTGCCCTGCCCGCCGGCCTCCACCGTAAACGTCACCGTATGGTTGGCGGCGGTACGGCCCAGGGCCATTTTCCCGTCCTCCACGTCCTTGGTATAATAGAGGGTATCGCAATAGGTAGTCTCGTGGCCGCGGCACTGGCCGTTGGTCTTGAGATACAGCGTGAGTCCGTTGGACTCCACCGCCGCGCCGCCGGGCATTTCCCGGAAGGCAAACTGCTGCCGCGGCGTGACGCGCTCCCCTTTGGGGACAAACTGCATCTGTGGCTCCACCGACAGCGTGACGGTCTCGCCACTGCGGTTGGTGAGGCGGTAGGTCACGGCCACGGTGTTGCGCCCCTCCTCCAGCACCAGCGTCTTCTCCACCGTCACCCCCGGCAGGCAGTAGCTCCACTGGGGGTAGTCCACGAAGGAGAACGCCGCCAGGGCCTCATACCCCCGCTCGGCCAGGCCATGGCGCTGAAAGTCCTGGCTGGAGAGCGAGTATTCCCGCGCCCCAACCTTCACCGTCTCCCGGAGCCGGTGGACCACGTTATAGCGGCAGTTGGGGGCATGAGTGCAGGCCATCAGTACCGCCTGGTCGTTGCGGCAGCAGGAGCCGACGATGGTCTGGGAGGAAAAGCCGCCCAGGCCATTGGTCATCAGATAGCAATATGCCTCGCCTCGGGCCAGGGTGGCCCAATCATATTTTCCAAACATATACTTCATAGGGCTTCCTCCCGCTCTCCCAGAATCATGCCCGTGGTGGGCGGCACGGAGATGGCGCCGTCCGCATCCGGCACCCAGGGTCTGGCAGTCCCCACCTGGGCACCGTCGGCCAAAACGCTCCAGTTTCCCGTCGGCACCGGCACCGAGGCCGTCTGCTGGGAGGCGTTATAGAGGATCCAGAGCTTGGTCCAGGGGCAGGGCGCCCGATCACTGCGGTTATCCAGCAGGAACGACACCACCCCCGGGGCGTGGACCGTCTCCTGGGAGATGCGGGCATAGGCTCCGGGCGACTTGTCGTACAGGCCGGGCATCTGCTTGCGCAGGGCAATGAGTCCCTTATAATACGCCAGCAAATCGGAAAATTCCTGCGTCTGGGCCCAGCGGAGCATATTCAGCTCCGGTGCGGAGCGATAGCTGTTTTCATCCCCCAGCTTGGTGCGGCCAAATTCTTCGCCCGCCTGGAAGAACACATAGCCCTGGCAGGTGAAATAAATCAGGGCTGCCAGCTTGTTGGCCGCCACGATGTCCTCCCGGCGCCCGAAAACCTCCGTGGTCCGCAAAACCTGCTTTCCCTGGGCGTCCACGGTGTAGAGGCTCTTTTTCGGGCGCATGGACAGCACCAGCTTGTCCCACAGGGTGTTGTTGTCATGGGCGGAAATATAGCTGACGATCTGCGCGGCGCTCTTGGGCCGCACCGCCCCGCCGCCCTTGCGCCAGGCCGCCGGGGCTTTCAGCACCCGGCGCTCCAGCCGCTTGCCGCCGTTGACGAAGCCGGGGCGTTCCACATACAGGGCGTGGCCCTTGACCGTATCCCGGATGTCGTCGCTGAACACAGCGATGTTTTCATCCAGCAGCGGCAGATTTTCCTTCAGCGCCGGATGGGTGCCCGGTTCCATGGGAGAGGGGTCCGCCCGCCAGGGTTCGCCGTAGAGCAAAATTTCCCCCTTGCCAAAGGCCTGATCCAGCTCGGCGCGGATGTGGTTCATCAGCTCCACGGTCAGAAGGCCCATCAGGTCAAACCGGAAGCCGTCCACATGGTATTCCCTGGCCCAATAGAGGACCGACTGAGTGATATAGCGGTCCACCATGGCGCGGCCCGCCGCCATGTCGCTGCCGCAGGCGGAACCGTTGGAGAGGGTGCCGTCGGGCCAGCGGCGACAGAAGTACCCCGGCGCCGTCCGCTCCAGCCAGGAATCCTCAGAGAAGGTGTGGTTATACACCACATCCATCACCACGCGAATCCCCGCCCGGTGGAGGGCCTGGATCATCTCCTTGCACTCGCGAATCCGCACTGTACCGTCGTAGGGGTCGGTGGCGAAGGAGCCCTCGGGCACATTATAATTGAGGGGGTCGTAGCCCCAGTTGAACTGGCGGTCGCTGCCGCTCTCGTCCAGGTCGGAAAAGTCGAAGAAAGGCAGCAGATGGACATGGGTGATCCCCAGCTCCCGGAGATAGGCCACGCCGGTGGGGTAGGGCGCCTGGGGATGCTCCACCGTAAAGGCCTTGTACTTCCCCCGGTAAGCCGCCGGGATGCCGCTGTCCGGGTCGTAGGAGAAGTCCTTGATATGCAGCTCATAGATGATCTGCTCCGGCCCCAGCGGCGGGGCGACATCCCGGTCAAACCCCTCCGGGTCGGTGCGGCGCAGATCCACCACCATGCTCCGGTAGCCGTTGCAGCCGCAGCTCCTGGCGTAGGGGTCCGCCGTGATGACGGTCTCCTCCCCCCGGCAGATTTCAAAGTCGTAGTAGACTCCGTGCAGGTCTCCCGCTACCTCCTGCCGCCACACGCCCTGCTCCAGCGGCTCCATCAGGAAGGTCTCCCAGGGTTCCGCTTCCGCTTCCGCCGTGCCAGAGCGGTAAAGCCGCAGCGTCACGCTGTCCGCCAGCGGGCTCCAGAGCCGGAACACGGTCTTCTCCCGGGTATAAGTCGCCCCCAAATCCTCCCCAGCGTAGCCGTAGAGCAGGTCAAATTCCTGGGAATAGGCAATTCTATGGTTCACTTTCATACAATCGCTCCTTCTCATTGTGGGGTGACGGTCAGGAAGACGCCCGCAAGCCCAGCAGCTTTCGCAGCGTTGGATAATCTGCGCCGTCCAGCACCACCTCGCAGCAGGGCGGCGGCACCACATGGTCCGTGTTCAGAAGGCACGTGTGCAGCCCCAGCGCCGCGGCGGGGGCCATGTCGTCCTCGGGGCTGTTGCCCACCATCAGAATCTGCTCCACCGGCATAGGCAGCTCCCGCAGGAGGCACTGGAAGTAAGCAGCGGAGGGCTTTTTGAAATCGTAATCCGAGGAAATGCGGAGGACATCAAAGGAATCATAGATGCCCAGCATCTTCATTTCATACTCAGTAAACACCCGCTGGGCGTTGGAAAGGAGGCAGACCGTTTTCCCCGCGGCCCGCAGGTCCTCCAGCAGCGCCTGGGCGCCGGGATACAGCTCCGCCACCCGGGTGGAGTTGGCCCGGAACATCTGCCCCACGCACCGCACCACCTCCGGCGAGACCTCGACGCCCCGCCGGGTGAAGAGCGCGGCAAAGACCCGCTCCAGGTTGATCTCCGCCGCCGCGACGCCGCTTCGCTGCCGAGCTGCCTGCTCCTCCCGCTCCACCAGGGCGCGGTAGTCCGCCATCAGCGTCTCCGGCGTATACCGGGCGCCGTAATAGGCGTAGAAGTAGCTCAAGGGCTTCCACAGTCCCGGGATATCCGCCTCATCGGTGTGAATATGGATCAGCGTCCCATATAGATCAAAAATCACTGCTTGAATATGATCCAGCATATTTCGTCCCCTTCTCCACATAGATTCCGCCCGGCGCCAGCGCCGCGCCGTCCCAGCGGCGCTGATAGAGCGCTTGCTCGGACGTACGGAGCTTCCACGGCGCATGGGAGGCGTTGAAATAAGCGGTGATGTCGCCGCGGCGCACCACCAGGCACCGGGGCTCCTGCGCTGAGAAGTCCACATCCGGCGTCCGCAGGATGGGCTGGGATTTCCGCAGCGCCACCAGCGCCTGCACCTCCCGGCGCAGCGCCGTCTGGGCCTCGGTCTGCTCCCAGAGCATCACGCGCCGGTCATCCGGGTCGTGGCCGCCGGGCAGGCCGATCTCCGTGCCGTAGTAGAGGCACGGGCTGCCGGGCAGCAGCAACAGCAGCGCGATCTGCTGCAAAAAGGCATCCACCTCCGGCGTCCGGTTCCAAATGCGATCCGTGTCATGGGAATCCAGCAGGTTGAAGAGGGCCGGCACCGTCTGCGCCCGGTACATGGTCATGCAGCGGCGCAGGTCCCACACCAGCTGCTGGGCCGGCCTGTTCTGATCTGTGAAAAACCGCGTCACGGCCATTTGCAGCGGGTAGTTCATCACACTGTCGTACTCGTCGCCCTCCAGCCAGGGGGAAGCGTCGTGCCAGATCTCCCCCAACAGGTACACGTCGGGCCGCACCGCCGTCACCGCCTGGCGCACCGCCTTGAGGAAGCGGTGGGAAACCTCGTTGCCCACGTCGAAGCGCAGGCCGTCCACCCCGTAGTCCCGCACCCATTGGGCGCACAGGCCGGAAAAATAGGCAATAACCGCCGGATTGTTGGTGTTGAGCTTGGGCATGGGTCCGGCAAAGGCGAAGGAATAATAACGGTTGTCCCGGGTACTGAAGCCCGCCGGAATGGGCCAGGTGTTGACCATAAACCAATCCCAATAGGCAGAGGCCGGGCCCTTCTCCCGCACATCCAGCCAGGGGGCAAAGCGGGGGCCGCTGTGGTTGAACACCGCGTCCAGCATCACCCGGATGCCCCGGCAATGGGCCTCCTCCACCAGCTCCACCAGGTCTGCCTCGGTGCCGAAGCGCGGGTCCACCCGCTCATAATTCAAGGTATCGTACTTGTGAACGGAGTCGGCCTCCCAGATGGGGTTGAGGTAGAGACCGGTGATCCCCAGGTCCTGGAGATAGTCCAGCTTTTCCAAAATGCCCCGGAGGTTGCCGCCGTAGCGCTCCCGGTTGGTGACGGGGCCGGCCGCCCAGGGGTGCAGGTCCGCTTCCGCAGGGCTTCCGGCGGCGCGGCAGAAGCGATCTGGGAAAATCTGATACCACACCGTATCGGCCACCCAGGCTGGCGGCGCCGGAATGTCCGCCGGATTCATCCACGGCTGGTAGAAGTCCCAAATCTCCCGGGCCTCCACCTGCTGCGGCGTACAAGGGCCGTTTTCTCCATAAAACCAGACCTCCTGCCCCTGACGCAATTCGAACCGATAGCGGCAGCGCTTGTGGGGCGGTGCAATGCGGCAGGTCCACAGGCAGTAGGGGCCGATCCGCTGGCGCTCCGTTACCTCCACCGGCTTGCCTTTCCAGTTCCAGTTGCCGCCCAAAATGCCGGCCTCGAAGGGATCGCCCCAGTGGAGGAAGACCTGCTCCACGTCCAGGTCTGTCTGCAAACGCAAAATCAGCCAGTCTTCGTCCACGGCATAGCTCCATGGCGCGCTGGCCCGGTGAAAGATTGCAGGAATATTCACGCTCGCAACCATCCTTTCTCTTGGGCGGATGTCCGAAACCATCCGCTTTTTTGTATGTGCCGGTACGGCCTCTCAGGACACGCCCCTGGGGCAAACCGCCGAACTCCACATGGGCAGAGTTCGGCGGTTGTGTCGCCTGCCGGCCGGCGGGCGGTCTCGCGGGCCGCCTACTGCGCCGGGTTGGGGGTATATGGCAATATGGTTTGCGGGATGCTGCGTTTTATCCCTTGACGGCGCCGCTCATGCTCTCCACGTAGCACTTCTGCGTCAGCAGGAACAAGATGGCGATGGGGATCGAGATCAGGATACATCCGGCATAGAACTGGGTGTAGTAGTACTCCACGTACTCCTTCTCCAGCATGGTCCACAGGCCGATGGCAATGGTGTAGTGTTCAATGTCGTTGCCCAGGATGACCTTGGCAAAGATGAAGTCCACCCAGGGGCCCATAAAGGCCGTCAGCAGCGTGTGAGTGATGACAGGCTTGGACAGGGGCACCGTGACTTTCCAGAAGCAGTCCCACTTGGTGGCGCCGTCGATGTACGCCGCCTCGTCCATGCTCTTGGGGATCAGGTCAAAGAATCCCTTGGCGATGTAGAAGCCCAGGCCGGCGCCGCCGGAGTACACCAGCACCAGCGCCACCTGCTTCAGCGTGCCGGTCTCCAGGAAGCCCATGCCCTTGAGGATGTAGTAAACAGCGATCATGGACATGAAGCCCGGGAACATACCCAGCACCAGGGCCACATTCATAAAGGGCTTGCGCATCTTGAAGCGGATGCGGCTCATGACATAGGCGACGCTCAGGGTGAAGAAGGCGGCCAGCACCATGGAGCAGAGGGAGATCACCAGGGTGTTGGTGAACCAACGGGGAAAGTCGATGACGCTGTTGCCCGCAAAGAGGTTGATGAAGTTGTCAAAGGTGTATTCCTTGGGGAAGATGTAGCTCTTGTAGGAGCCGGACTCCGCCCGCAGGGAGGTGAGGATCACGTAAAAAATGGGGAGAACCCAGATAATGCTCAGCACCGCCAGCAGGGCGTGGCAAGCTGTATTGGTCAGTCTCTTTTTGCTCTTCATTATTGGAACGCCCCCTCATCCTTGTAAGCCGATGTGCGGCGATAGGTAATCAGCGAGACGATGGCCAGCACAATAAAGGTCATAATGCCGATGACGGCGCCCAGGTTGTAGTCCTTCTGGGTGATGGTCAGGTTGTAGAGCCATGTCACCAGCAGATCCGTCTTGCCGGCGTAGTAGTAGTCCATGGTGGCAGGACCGCCGCCGGAGAGCAGGAAGATGACATTGAAGTTGTTGACGTTGCCGGCGAAGGACGTAATCAGCGCCGGCGTCATCACAAAGACGATGTACGGCAGCGTGATCTTGCGGAACACGGTGAAGGGGCCGGCGCCGTCCAGCCGGGCGGCCTCATACAGCTCCTTGGGGATGTTCTGCAAAATACCGGTGGTGGACAGCATGGTAAACGGCACGCCGATCCAGATATTGATGCAGATGATGGTAATTTTGGCGATGGTGGGGTCGGTAAAGAAAGGTACCGCTTCCGTGGGACCCAGCAGGCCCAGGTTGCGCAGAATGATATTGACCGGGCCATTGGTGTTGAAAATGGTCCGCATACTCAGCAGCGTGACAAACTGCGGCAGGGCGATGGAGAGGATGAAGAAGAACCGCCACATCCCCTTGAGCTTGGTACCCTCGCGGTTGATGAGCAGGGCCAGGATGACGCCGAGGATGAAGCAGCTCAGGGTGGCGCATACCGCCCAGGTCAGCGTCCAGCCCAGCACCGGCCAGAAGGTGTTGGCCAGCTTGCCGCCCTGGGCAAACATGGCCGAGAAGTTGGCAAGGCCCACCCAGTCGAAGAGCTTCCCCGGAGGCTGGTGGGTGCTGTCGTAGCTGGTGAAGGCAATGAGGATCATGTACACCAGCGGAATGATGGTGAAGATCAGAATGCCCATCACCGGCAGGAACAGCATCATCTTGTGCAGGTTGTCCTGCTTGAGGGAGGCCAGGTCCTGCCGCAGCGTCGGCAGCGGCGAGCCGGCCTCCTTGCGTAGCTGCAGGCCGAAGGCGCTCCGTCCGGAGGCCGCCAGAAGCAGCAGCAGTCCCAGCGTGATGAAAATGGTGACGACGCCGTAAAGCAGGCAAAGCATGGAGTTGTCGCCGGCCACATACTCAAAAATACCCAGGGTCTCGTTGTAGACCTCCGCCTGCTCCTGGGTGCCCAGGGTGATAAAATCGCCGATGCTCGAAACGCCGAAGATGATCATATAGTAGACATATGCCAGCTCCAGCGCCAAAAAAGCCAGGCCCTTGGCAATCTGCCCGTATACCAGATTGCCGAAGCCGCTGATGAGAAAGGACAGCTTTGTGATCCAGTTTCCGCCCTGCAAAGCATCCTTGGTGCTGAGATGCGACAGGCTGTACGTTCTTTTTGCAGCCGCCGCTCCATGCGTTGCCATGAAATACCTCCTTTTACTCCCGCTGTCTCTTCCGGCGGCCGAACGGGGATACCCGATGTATCCCCGTTCGGCCGCCATTCAGATTTGGTGCATCCGGCAGCGGTCTAAGCCTTCCCGGTTCCTCTATGTACCTGTCTCCGGGTCAGCCGCCCGCCGGATCTGCAGTCCGTTCGGACCGGTTTTCTCTGTGCGGTTTCCGAATTACTCGGTTTCCATGGCGGCCACGAAGGCGTCCATCTTCTCCTGGACGTTATCCTTGTTCAGCAGGCCGCTGCGGATCTCGGTGGGGATGGTGTTGGCGTAGTTCCAATACTTGGCGCTGAAGACGGAGGTAACCGGCTGCATGATGCTGGCGGTGTTGGCCTCTTCCACGATGACGGCGGCCAGCGGGTCGGCCTGGACGGTCTCGCTGTTGCCGGCGGCCTCATGGGCGGGGATCTGCGCGGAGAGCTCATAGCGCAGCAGCTGGTTCTCTTCGTTGCCCAGGAAGGTGGCGAAGGCCACAGCGGCGGCGGTGTTCTGAGAGTGGGCGTTGACGCCGATGCACTTGGAGCCGTAGAAGCCTAGGAGCTGATGATCGGTGCCGTCAAAGTTGAAGGTGGGGATCACGGCCAGGCCCAGATCGTCGCCCAGGATGTCCTTGTAGAGGTCATAGTTCCAGGAGCCATCGAACCAGGCGCCCAGGCGATGCTCCGCGATCAGCTCGGAGACGGAGATCTCGCCGTCATAGGCGCACTTGGGGTTGTTGATCAGGTCGATCAGGTACTCCGTGACAGCAATGCCGGTCTCGCTGTTCCAGTCGCAACCGGCAGCCTGGTCGTCGCCGTTGGGGCCGAAGACGCTCAGGCCGGCGCCGTAGTAGTAGCAGCCCAGCTTCCAGCCGCCGGAGGACTCAAAGTAGAAGTTGTAGACGTTGTCGGAAGTCTCCTTGGCCATGATGCCCTCTAGGGTGGCTACGTCGGACTCGTCCAGCAGGGTCTTGTCGTAGTACATAAAGAAGGTGTTATGGGTGAAGGGGATGGCGTAGACAGCGTCGCCGATCTTGGCGGTGGCAGCCACGCTCTCGCTCATTTCCTCGTTGACCAGGGATTCGGCAGCACCACCCAGCCGGGCGATGGCGCCGGCGTCCAGCAGCTGCTGCAGCTGGTCGTTGGCGAAGAAATAGACGTCAGCGGCAGCGCCCACATCCTTAAGGATGTTCTCGGCAGCCTTGTCCTCACCGACGATTTCAGTGGTCCAGGTGATATTCCACTCGGGATGCTCGGCGGCAAAGGCCTTCTGCTGCTGTTCCATAATGCCGGTGTCCACCTGGTTCTGGGGGCACCAGACCTTCAAAGAGACGTCCGTGACTTCGCCGGTGGCCTGTCCATCACCGGAAGTCGTCTGCTGGGTATCACCGTCGCTGGACGCCGTCGCGTTGGACGTATCGCCTCCGCAGCCAGCCAACACGGAAAGCAGCATGACAGCTGCCAGCAGGACAATGAGTAGCTTTTTCATGATGATCCTCCTCTTAAAATCTCTGCGAAACTTGTTTCGCTTATGTTGCAATTGGATGGTACCACAGTTTGATTTCACCGTCAATATTTTTTATGCAATCAAAACCGCGTTTTCTCTCTATTTTTAGTCATATTTATGCAGTTTGTACACAAAAATTTTAACGCACCCAAGATTGTTTCGAAATTCCTCTGTCGAAAGTTTCGCTGTTTCGTTCCAAGAAAGTATCGCATTTCTCTGTGCCGCCTTCTTTTTCCATGGATTCTCCGCGAAAAAGTTTGCACGTCGAACTTGTCTTCCACTATCTTCTCTGCTAAAATAGGGAAAACGCCAATGACTGGATGGCAAATTCCACAAAATTTTGGAAAGAAGAAATGCCCTATGTCCACTACCCTCAACGACATTGCCGCACGATTGGGTATCTCCAAAAGCACCGTCTCCAAGGCGCTGCACAACGCCACCGATATCAGCGAAGCCACCAAACGGCAGATTTTGCAGACCGCTGCGGAGATGGGCTATATCAACAAGCTCCAGCGAAACAACACCCGCGTGTGCATCATCATCGAAAACATGGACTACCTCACGCCGCACCAGTTCGGCTATGACATCGTCCGCGGCTTCTGCCAGATGGCGGAGGCCGAGGGCTGGCAGGTGGACATTCTCCCCCTGAACCAGGAGCTGCAGCACAAGACGCCCTACGACGTGTTCATGCTCCAGGAGGGCTATCAGGCCGCGCTGGTGCTGGGCTTTTCGCTGCTGGACCCCTGGATGGCGGAATTTCGCACCACGCAGTTCCCCACCGTCCTCTACGACAACCACGTCAAAGACAATCCCCGGGTGGCCTCGGTGGGATGCAGCAGCGAGGAGGGCTTTGAGCAGGCCATTAAGCACCTGGTGAAGCTGGGCCACAAAAAAATCGGGCTGATCTCCGGTCCATTGGATTCGTATATCGTCAATGCTCGTTACCAGGCCTATCTCGCGGGCCTGACCAAATACGGCCTGGAAATCAACGACGATTTTGTAGGCCTGGAATACTACGTCTCCGAGGCAGCCAAGCGGTTTGTGCCGCAGCTCTTTGAGCGCGGCGTGACGGCCATCCTCTGTTCCCATGACATCCGCGCCATCTCCGTCATCACCGAGTGCAGGGACCGGGAGATTCGCGTCCCCTACGACATGAGCATCGTCGGCTTTGACGACCTGCCGATGGCCGCCTTTTCCGAGCCGCCTCTTACCACCGTCCGCCAGGACCGGCTGGCCCTGGGCAAATGCTCCTACTACGCCATGACCTCCCTGATGAACCACGTACCCATCAGCTCCATCCTGCTCCGGGCGGAGCTGATCGTCCGAGATTCCACCGGGCCGGCCAATCCCCGCTAAGTCACGCGGCCCGCTCCAGGCCGCGGCGTTCCCGCCCAAGGCCAGAAGGGCGCAAAAAAGTCCCCGCCGCTGCAATGGAATTGCAGCGGCGGGGACTTTTTGCAAAAGCGAATTTAGACCGAGACAGTCAGCGTCCGGTAGTGGTCGGGCGCCTGGTAATCCCGGGTGTAGCCGTCGTCGTCGTAGAGGACGTAGGAGCCGGTCCCCTGCTCCACAAAGTGGAGGAGTGTCAGGTGTTCGCTGTCGATCTCCTCCACCGACATGGCCGCCTGGGTCAGCGGCACCACACAGCCGGGCCGGATGAAGAAGATCAGCTCCCGCAGCCCCACCGGGACATAGTGGTGGCCAGCCGGCAGGACTTCCTGATCGTAGTCGTCGGTACTGCGCATCCGAATCAGCTTCATCGGCTCAGGGAGATAGACGTACCGGCCCGTGGCGTTCTGCTCCAGCACCGGCGCGATCATCAGCCCCTCGCCCAGCATCAGCTGATCCTCCACCTGGGCGGCGTGGGGGTCGTCGGGGTAGTCGAAGTGCATCGGCCGGAAGAGCATATCGTCCGCCAGCGCCGCCTTGACAAACTCACTGTAGAGATACGGCAGCAGGCCGTAGCGGATGCCGAGGATCTTGGCCATGGCCGGGGCTTCAGAGAATTGATATGCCTCCTGGGCGCGGTTGCCCATCGCGCAGTGGTTGCGCATCAGCGGCGTAAACACGCCCAGCTGGAGCCAGCGCAGCAGCAGGTCCTCGGTGGCACTGGAGCCGAAGCCGCCCAGGTCCGCGCCCGAGAACAGGAAGCCGCACATATTGGCAGAGGGCAGCATCTTCAGGTTCATGGCCAGGTGGGACCACCAGGACTGGTTATCGCCATACCAGATGCCGCCGTAGCGGTGGGCGCCAATGCACGAAGCCCGGCTGAAAAACAGCATCCGGTGGTCCGGGTACAGCGCCTCAAAGGTCTCCCCGGCGGCACGGGTCATATTGGCGCCGTAGAGGTTGTGGACCTGCTCATGGCAGACCATCTGTCCCTCCACCTGGTGATAGATGCTCCGATAGTCCTCAAGATTGTTGGACAATCCCAGCAACTTGTCCTTCAGCGCAAAGAACTGGTCCAGATTGAGGTCGATGCTCTGGCAGGCAGACAGCTCGTCCAGCACCGCCCGGAGCCGCCCGGGCGTATAGAAGATGGCCGGCTCGTTCATATCGTTCCAGAAGCCTTCAATGCCCTGGTCCACCAGCGTCTGATACCGCTCGCCAAACCACCTCCGGGCCTCCTTCTGGAAAAAGTCCGGGAAGTGGACCAGGCCCGGCCAGACAGCGCCCACGAAGTCCTCCCCCTGGGCGTTCTTGCAGAAGTAGCCGCCGGCCTTGCCGCTCTCATAGGTCGGGTCGCCGGGCTCGATCTTCACGCCGGCGTCGATGATGGGCACCAGGTGGATGTGATCCTGCGCCAGCTCCGCCGCCAGCGCCTGGAGGTCGGGGAATTTCTCCGGGTCCACCGTGAAGTCCCGGTAGTCCTTCATATAGTCGATGTCCAGATAGATGCTGTCCAGCGGGATGCCGTTTTCCCGATGGCCCCGGGCCACTGCCCGGACGTCCGCCTCGGTGGGGTAACTCCAGCGGCTCTGGCCATAGCCGAAGGCCCACTTGGGCGGAATGTAGCTTTTTCCGATGAGGCCTCGGAAGGCCCGGACGATCTCCACGTCGGATTCCCCGGTGATGACATAGAGATCGTAGTTTTCATCGGCGGGCGTGATTTGCAGCAGGTCCCGCCGGGTGTAGCCCACGTCGAACTCCACCCGCCCGGCGTAGTCCCAGAAAAGGCCGAACCGTCCGGCCGCGCCGTCCACCAGCAGGAAGTTGTGGGCGCCATAGAGAGAGGTCTTGTCCTCGGTATGGTTCGGATCGTCGCTGCAAAAGCTCACATAGTGCCAGCCCCGCTTGTTGATGCCCCGGATGCTCTCTCCCAGGCCAAACACCAAGTCGTCCTCTCCCAGCAGATAGGTGAAGCAGGCGGGAGTTCCCTGTAGAAACGGCACAGCCTCCTCGCACAGAGGGAGGTCCAAAACCACGCTCTCTGTGGGAAGCGGCGTACCGAAGCGAAAACGCTTGATCATATCGTTGCTCCTCCAATCTCATTGTGCGCAGCCCATGGCGCACTTGAAAATTCTGCTAACAAGCTACCACAGCCTTTTCCATCCGTCAAGAGGGTAGTTACCGCTTTTTCGCGCCACGCCCTCTTGCGGCGCCAAAGCGGCCGCTGTATAATCGTGGTAATTTCCCCCACATTTGCCCAGCATCACCGCAGTCATACCGAGAGGAAGGAAGATTTACCCATGGATTTGCAAACATGGAACGACACGCAATATGCCCGAGAGCAAGCGCAAAAATTAGAATCCTACCGGCGCCTCAACCGGTTTGCCCGAAAGGGGCAGATCGTCCTGGCCGGCAGCAGTCTGATGGAATTTTTCCCGGTCAACGAGCTGGCCCAGAGTCTGGGCCTTCCCTACTGCATCTACAATCGGGGCATCGCCGGCTATGTGAGCGCCCAAATGCGGAAGGCGCTGGCGGTGCAGGTGCTGGAGCTGGAGCCCGGCAAAGTGTTCCTCAACATCGGCACCAACGACCTGAGCCAGAATCTGGACGACCAACTCTGGGAAAACTACCCCGCCATTCTCCAGGAGATCCAGGCGGCGCTGCCCCAGTGCCGCATCTACCTGATGGCCTACTATCCCTGCAACAACCGCGACGACTTTGGTCTGCCGCTCCAAATTCAGGCCGATATGTTCCGCTTTCGGACGCCGGCGCGGCTTCTGGAAGCCAACCGAAAGGTGGAAGCCCTGGCGCAGCGCTTCCACTGCCGCTACATCGACGTAAACCGGGGCCTGTGCGATCAAAGCGGCCTGCTCCAGGCAGCCTACGCCACTGACGGCGTCCACTTTTACCCCGACGGCTATATGCCGGTTTTGGAAAATCTGCTGCCCTATCTGGCGGAATAACCCCCGCCGGGCAGGCCAACGCGCGGACCAAAAACAGTTGAACATTGCAGTGAACCCCCTCGCAGTCCTTCTGAGAACTGCGAGGGGGTTCGTCATTGGGGCAGCATCCGCTCCCACAGGGTCAGGCCAAAACACGGCGTGAACCTGTGGGGCGCAAGCTATTTACATTAACCCCGGGGATTCTTGATTGCGGCCTGGGCCGTACATAGCTTGTTGGGATAACGATGTACATTTTGAATTTGCACTGTCGGAGCTGCTTAACGGCGCAGGCTGCTCGGAAAAGGGTGGGCTTGCCCCTCCATGTCAGCGAGAGCGCCGGGGTGTAATTTGCTTTCCATAGAACAGGTGGTATATTGCCGCTGCCCGGATAGGTTTAGAAACGCAACCACTGGCTGCGGAGAAAAATCCAGGCACCATGCAAAGCGCGTGTTGGAGATTGGCGTAATTTGAGAAACAAACAGGTCGATAAAGTCTTCACTAACCATTCCATCTTTCATTTCCACCGTTTCACATAAGATGGCTTCGATAATAGCGCTTCCTTTTGCTCCTTTGGGCGTGTTGGCAAACAGGAAGTTCTTCCGGTCAATGACAAAGGGCTTGATACTTCTCTCTGCCCGGTTATTGCTCAGTTCCAGTCTGCCGTCTTTGAGATAATT
>DVHE01000069.1 GCA_018712245.1 Candidatus Avoscillospira avicola
CTGCACCCCAAAAGGTTCTCGGTTTTCTTCGAAAAGCTGTCGAACCTTTTGGGGTGTAAAGTGCGATTTCCGATGCGCATGTCCCCGGAAATCGCGATTTTAATTTTATTTCGCCGCTGCGGCGGCGAAACTCTGCGAGGCTTATTATCCGCTTCCGGAGGTTTTTTACACGCTGGAAGAGCCCCGGTGCCAAAACCGGGGCTCTTTTTTATCCAGCTCCGCGGAAAATATCCGCCGGTATTTTTCGTCTATATCAGTGAAAGGACTTTTCAAAGAGAGGAGGGAGCGCCATGGAAGACAGCGCCATCGTCGCGCTGTACTGGCAGCGGGACCAGCAGGCCATCACAGCCTCGGACGAAAAGTACGGCGCGCTGTGCCGCGGCCTCTCGTGGAACATTCTGGAAAGCCGTGAGGATGCCGAGGAGTGTGTCAACGATACGTGGCATCGGGCCTGGAACACCATGCCGCCCCAGCGCCCCGTGTCGCTGCGGGCGTACCTGGCGCGGATCGTCCGCAATCTCTCCATTGACCGCTATCGCCTCCGCAGGAGCCAGAAGCGCGGCGGCGGGTTCGAGACGCTGGCCCTGGAGCTGGAGGACTGCGTGCCCCCCGCCCCCAGCGCCGAAGCGGTGTGGGAATCCCGGGAGATCGCGGCGGTGCTGGGCCGCTGGCTGGAGGGCCTGGAGCCGGAGGATCGGTGGCTCTTCGTCCGGCGCTACTGGTACGGGGACCGGGTGGAACAGCTGGCAGCCCGGCGCGGCTGCACCGCCCAGCAGTTGACCGGGCGGCTGTACCGGCTGCGGCAGCGGCTGCGCCGGGTGTTGGAGCAAGAAGGAGTGGTCCTGTGAGCGAGCAGAGCGAGCGCCTGCTGGAAGCCATGTCCGAACTTCCGGACGCGCAGATCGACGCCGGGGCGGAGGAACCGCCCCGCAAGAAGTCCCACTGGAAGCGGTGGGCAGCCCTGGCTGCCTGCCTGGCCGTGGCAGTTCTCGGCGTTGGGACGCTGACGGGTCTTATTCCGCTGGAGTTCGGGGCCAGCGCCGGCAGCAGCGGCCACGACGAGGCCACCACCTTTATGTCCTACGCCGGGCCGGTGTTTCCCCTGACGCTGGCCGAGGAAAACGCAGCCCTCACCGCTGAGCGGGACATCACCCTGGACTTTGCCCCCTGGGAGCCGGTCTGGCAGGAAGCCGATTGGCACGACGAGGGCGGCTTCTGGAAGTCCGGGACCGATATCGGGGTGTCAGACGCCTACACCCTGCGAAACCAGGCCGCCGAGGACCAGACCGTGACGGTTCTCTACCCCTTCGCGTCCAGCCTGCTGGAGCTGGAGACGTATCTGCCCACCCTGGCCCTGGACGGCACGGCCCTGGAGGCAGAGCTGTACGTGGGCACCTACAGCGGCGGCTTTGAGGGTGCCTACGGCCAGAGCCTCCTGGAGGGCGACCCGGCGGGCAGCGTCAACCTGGACTACGCCGAGAGCTGGGAGGACTACGCGGCCCTGCTGAAAGACGGCACATATCTCGCCAACGCCCTGGCCAACGGCCCGGACGTCAGCGGTATTCCGGTGACGGTATATCGCTTCACCGACCCCTACGGTCCCGCAGCCGATGACGAAGCCCCCAGCCCCTCCATTCGGGTGTCCTTTCACTTGGACTACCAGGAGACCACCGTGCTGGGCTACGGCTTCCACGCCGGGCGATACGACCAGGAGGGCGGCACCATGATCCAGGGCTTCTCCATCCCCGCGGGTCAGCGCGCTGAGGACCCGGAGCCCTACTATCTGGTGATCCTGGGCCAGGACATCCAAAACATGACCATCGGCGGCTATGTCACCGGCGGCACCGACGCAGACACCCAGCCTCTGGCGGACTGCGGCGTCACCGTGGAGCGATACAAGAGCGACCTGGACACAATTCTGCGGGAGATTCTGGCACAAATTCGCGGCGAGACGTTCCCGGAAGAGGAGCCCGCGGTAGACTTTGAGACCTACTACCGGGCCTTTCTGGAGCATCTGTTGGCCCACGGCCTGCTGTCCGACGATCCTGCCGAGCGCTACAGCACCGGCTGGCTGGAGGAGGTGGCCTCGGACGTCCGGGGCATAGACCGGGTCTGCTGGCTGGCGGCGGACGTCACCGTCCCCGCCGGGGGCAGCGTCACACTGACCGCGTCCATGGCCAAGGCCGGGAGCTACGACTTCTACTGTGCGGACCGGGGCAACCAGGGCCTCTACGGCTACGACCTGGTGACGGCCCTGGGCTCCTGCCTGACCTGCACCGAGCAGCGGGCCACCCTGGAGGACCGAGGCCAGATCGAGATCGTCCGCCAGAACTTCGGCTTCGACCTGGAGCAGGGCGTCAAGACCGTCGCGCTGGACCCGGCGGAGCCCCACTACTACCTGGAGGTGCGCCGCCAGTCCGGCACCATCCCCCAATCTCCGCCGGAAGCTGAACCATAAACTGAGGCCCCCGGGTGTTCCGCACCGCGCGGAAGCCCCGGGGGCAAATCTCAAATCACCAGGCCGCCGTTGACCGCCAGCACCTGGCCGGTGACGAAGGAGGCCTCCGTCAAATACTCCATGGCCTGGACGATGTCCTCCGGCGTGCCGTGGCGCTCCAGGGGCGTCTCCTCCCGAAGCGCCTCCATAGATTCCGGGTCCACCGAAGCCACCATATCCGTCAGTACCACGCCGGGCGCGATGGCGTTGACCCGGATGCCCGAAGGCGCCAGCTCCTTGGCCAGGGCCTTGGTCAGGGCGATCACCGCTCCCTTGGTGGCGGAGTAGCACACCTCACACGAAGCACCCACCTGCCCCCACATGGAGGCAATGTTGATGATGCAGCCACGCTGCTGCCGGAGCATCCCCGGCAGCACCGCGTTGACGCAGTGATAGACCCCGTGGACATTGACGGCGAAGAGCCGCTGCCACATCTCCTCCCTGATCTGGCTGATCAGGCCGTAGTGGGCGATGGCCGCGTTGTTGATGAGGACGTCCACCGGGCCGAAGGCCTCCACCCCGGCGGCCACCGCCGCCGGGTCCGCCACGTCGCACTGAACTGCCTCGGCGCCGGTCTCCGCTGCCAGGGCCATGGCCTTTTCGTGACTGGAGACATAGAAGAACCGCACCCGGTGGCCCAGGGCGCAGAACCGCCGCACCGCCGCCGCGCCCACGCCCCGGCTGCCGCCGGTAATCAGCACATTCACAGCTTCATCCCTCCCGCCAGCTTCCGCACAGAGTCCCGCTCAATGAGCCGCGTGGGGATCAGCTTCACCGCCGTGGTCTCGCCGCCGTTCATCAGCTGGAACAGCGTCTCCATGGCCAGGCGGCCCATATGGACCTTGTCCACGCCCATAGTGGTGATGGCCGGGCGGGTGTACTCCGAGATCACCAGGTCGTCCAGGCCGATGAAGGAGATGTCCTCCGGCACCCGCAGGCCCAGGCTGCTCACATAGCGGATGGCATTGGCCGCGTAGGTGTCGCTGGCGCAGAACACCGCCGTGGGCCGGTCCTGACCGGCGAGCATCTTTTCCATGGCGTTGGTGGCCGGCTGGGGGATGTTGTGGATGACCCGCTGGAGCCACGGGGCCCGGCAGGGCAGGCAGCAGTCCCGCAGGGCGTCCCGGAACCCGGCGTTGGTACGGTGGTAAAACTCCATATGCCGGTCCGAGATCAGAAAGCCGATGTCCCGGTGGCCTTGCTGGGCCAGGTACCGCACCGCCCGGTAGGAGGCGTCGTAGTAGTCCACCTCGATCAGGGGGATGGTGCCGTCCTGGGGCACGTGGGAGTCCACGCACAGAAAGGGAAAGCGCTCCTCCTGGAGCAGATGGATGACCTTTTCATTGTAAACCTGGATGAAGACCACGCCGTCGGCGTCCTTGCTGTGGATGGCGTCCATCAGCTCGCTGCACTCGGTGTCGGTCTCCACGGCGGTGAAGATCACACTGTAGCCCAGGGTCTTGCTCTCCCGGAAAATGCCCGTCAGCACGTCCATGGCGAAGAGGTTGAAGAGGCTGTAGTCATACTGGCGCATCACCACGTGTACCGTGAAGCTCCGCTTCAGGTTCAGCCGCCGGGTGTGGATGTTGGGGGTGAAGCCGGTCTGCTGGATGATCTCCTGCACCCGCTTGCGGGTGGATTCCGAGACGCCGCTTCGCCCGTTGAGAACAAAGGACACCGCCGTGGTGGACACGCCGGCCATCCGGGCGATATCGCGAATGGTGAGCTTTTCCATGAAAAATCTCCTTCCGCCGGGGATACTGATATGCAGCCCCGGCTAAACTAAACTATACACCATTTTAGCAGCGAAATCAATCCCTCCGCAAAATAATCCTTGACAGCCCGATAAATTCATGCTATAGTATTAGAGCATCTTAGAGATGCGCCATATCGCGGGATAGAGCAGTCCGGTAGCTCGTCGGGCTCATAACCCGGAGGTCGTCGGTTCAAATCCGGCTCCCGCAACCAGATAACCTTGCAGTCTCAGGGCTGCAAGGTTTTTTGTATGATCCGCCACAGGAGGGCACGCACCATGGAATTTCAAACGTTGAGCCAGGAGCACGCGCTGTGCATCGCCGATACCTGGCACTACGACGGGATCTATGAATTTTACGACATGACTGCCGACCCGGAAGACTACGCAGAATTTGTGGACGAGATCCAGCGAAGTAAAAACGACCATTATGAAGCCCTGCAAGATGGGGCTTTGGTCGGCTTTTTCTCTGTGGAGCGGCAAGGCGCCACGGTAGAGCTGGGGCTGGGCCTGCGGCCGGATCTCTGCGGGAAAGGCCTGGGCCGGACCTTTGTCCGGGAGATCATCGCGTTTTTGGAGGCGCACTACACCTATGATGCACTGATCTTAAAAGTTGCCCAATTCAATCAGCGGGCCCGGCGTGTCTACCAGGCCTGCGGCTTCCGGGAAACCGGCATGGTTCGGCAGGAATCCAACGGCGGTATTTATGATTTTGTGGTAATGGAATATCAGAGATAAGCCCGGGGCGGTATCCCGGGATGCAAAATGCTTGGGTTCAGGAGGCGTAGACATGGAAAAATCCTATCGTGCCGAGCTGGTGGGCGTATTTGGCGATCCCATCGACGAAAATCCCACCGGCGTCGTGGAAGAGGCCGCCTTTGCGGCGCTGGGGCTCAACTACCGCTACATCACCGTGCGCGTGCAGCGCGGAGAGCTGGCCGCCGCCGTGCAGGGTCTGCGGGCCTTCCATATGCGCGGCATCAACCTGACCATCCCCCACAAAGTGGAGGTGCTGCAATACCTGGATTCTCTGTCCGAAGCAGCGCAGCTGTGCGGCGCGGTGAATGTGGTGGTCAACGAAGACGGCCAGCTCTGGGGCGATAACACCGACGGAAAGGGCTACCTCAAATCCCTGGTGGACGCCGGCGTCGATCCGGCGGGCAAGCACGTCACCCTCCTGGGCGCCGGCGGCGCGGCCCGCGCCATCGGCGTGGAGTTGGCCCTGGCGGGCGCCTCCAAAATCACTGTGGTCAACCGGGACCGCGCCCGGGGCGAGGAACTGGTACAGCTGCTCAACGACAAGACCCAGGCCGAGGCGGTCTACCTCCCCTGGGACGGGGCCGCGGCAGTACCCGAGGACACCGACATTCTCTCCAACGCCACCTCTGTGGGGCTCTACCCCCATGTGGAGCAAAAGCCCGACCTCCAGTATGACACCATCCGGCCCCACATGGTCGTCACCGACGTGATCTTCAACGATCCCAACTCCCGCTTTTTGCAGGAGGCGGCGCAGCGCGGCGCCAAGACCATCAACGGCCTGGGGATGCTGGCCAATCAGGCGGCGCTGAACTTCCGCCTCTGGACAGGGCGCGAGGCGCCGGTCTCGCTGATGGAGGAGGTCCTCCGGCGGGAGTTCCATCTGGCAGAGTGAGCCGGTCCAACCGATATCGCAAAGGGCCCGTTGCAAAAACAAAAAATACCAAATTGCAAAAAAACCGACTGGGCAGCCCCAAAAGGGTTGCCCAGTCTGCCTTTTTGCGTTAAGGTTAATTTGTGAGCAAAAACCATACGCAAGACCAGTGTACCGTATATGAGCGGAATGGTCAACTGGTAATTGCACTTCAAACA
>DVHE01000070.1 GCA_018712245.1 Candidatus Avoscillospira avicola
ACGAAAAACTGCCATCTCGTCGTCAACTCCTTTCACTTGGAATTTCACCGCGTCAAGGGCGGTGAGCTTGCCCGGCTGGTAGGGACACTCTGCGTAAACGCAAAACTGATATTTCCAGTCGGGACGGTAAAAGCGGCAATCGCCGCAATCCTCCGGCGCTCCGGCGTCGCCGCTGTCAAAGTGATCTGCTCCCGGCCTCTGCTGCATGAGCTGTTCAAAGGCCCGGTCGCCGCCGGATGTAAAATACATGGCGTCGCCTCCTTTCTGGTTTTGTGCATAAAAAATGGCGTACCGTGAAAACGATACGCCGGACACCAGAAAACGCCCCGTGATCGGCTGGGAAGCCGTCAAAAGGCGTTTTCAGTGTGGTTATAGGGCTATTCTGTTTTTTGATGATAGTTAAAAAGTTCAGTGTTTATGCGGCTTTCAGGGATTTGTGTATATAAACATGAGGCCACCTCCTCCATCGACACCCGGACCGAGGCCATCGTCCAGCGGGGCATGGACCAACTGATGAAAGGCCGCACGGTCTTCGTCATCGCCCACCGCCTTTCCACGGTGCGCAACTCCGACGCCATCATGGTCCTGGAGCATGGCCGCATCATCGAGCGGGGCGACCATGCCGACCTGCTGGCCCAGAAGGGTACCTACTATCAGCTCTACACCGGTGCCTTCGAGCTGGAGTAAGCGCCGACGAGTGCGGTGCAATGCCTTCCCCTTGGTGACCAAGGGGCCTGCAAGGGAGCGCTGCCTGTGGCAGAGCAAGCGACCCAAAGCCTCCCCTTGGTGAACAAGGGGCCCGCAAGGGAGCGCTGCCTGTGGCAGAGCAAGCGACCGCAGCGGCCCAGCAGCCACTTGCCTTGGCGGACCGCAACGCGGGCCGGGAAGGCTTCGTGGCAACCCGGAGGTGGCATGGCGTCAGCCATGACGGAGGGGATGAGAACCACCGATCACCGCGAGCCTTATGGAGATCGGCAGTGCCCAACAACCCCTCAGTCAGCCTTCGGCTGACAGCTCCCCTTACACAGGGGAGCCTTTGGTGCCCGCGCCGCCCTTGCGAATTGCGTGAAACTCTGCTATAATGAAGCGAGTCTCCCGGAAAGGAGGGCGCCTGATGCCTGACCAGCACACCCACGAAGAACTCCACCAGCTGGGCATTCCCCACGACCACTGCCACGGCCATACGCATACCCACTCCCATGAGAACACCAAGGCGGTGCTGAACCGCATGGCCCGGATCATCGGCCACATGGAGTCCATCCGCCGCATGGTGGAGGACGGGCGGGATTGCAGCGAGGTGCTGGTGCAGATCGCTGCGGTCAAGTCGGCCATCAACAACGTGGGCAAGGTGATCTTGCAGGATCACATCCGCCACTGCATTGTCGATGCCGTGGAAGAGGGCGACGAGCAGGCCCTGGAGGACCTTTGCTCCGCCATGGATAAGTTTATGAAATAAGGCCGCAGCGGATTAAATACAAACAAATCCGGGACTTTCCCAACGGTCGAGCGGGAAATGTCCCGGATTTTCTTGACTTTTTGTCCGGCTGGCTCTATGATGCAGGCAGTCTTGCAAGGCACACTTCCGAGAAGGAGCGGATGAAGATGGAAAGTAAACAATCCTTCGGCGCGTACATCCTCAAGCGCCGCAAAGAGCTGGGAATGACCCAGAAGGAATTTGCCGAGCAGCTGTTCGTCACCGATTCCGCCGTGAGCAAGTGGGAGCGGGGGCTGGCCTATCCCGACATCACGCTGCTGCAAAATATCTGCACGATTCTGCAAATCAGCGAGAAGGAGCTGCTCTCCTCGGCGGAGGACGTGGAGGGCCGCCGGGTGGCCCAGCTGGCCCGGAAGTACCTCCGGCTGATTCGCAATTACCGGCTGATTCAGGCCATCCTCTACGGCCTCATCGCCCTGGCTTGCCTGGTGGGAAACCTGGCCGGGCAGCATACCCTGGACTGGTTTTGGATCGTGGTGGCCGGTGAGGGCATGGCCGCGTCGCTGACGCTGCTGCCCAGCTTTTCGCCGCCCCGCTGGCGAGGCCTTGCGGCCCTGGGCGGCTTTACCGGCTCGCTGCTGCTCCTGCTGTTGGTCTGCTGCCTCTATACCGGCGGCGACTGGTTCTTGGTGGCGGCGGCCTGGGTCCTCTTTGGCATGGGGCTGGTGTTCGGACCCTATGCGCTGCGGCGGCTGCCACTGCCGCCGGTGGTGTCCGGTCGGAAGGCGTCGCTCTACCTGGCGGGGGAGACGGCGCTGGTGCTGCTGGCCCTGGAAATCAATTTTCTCTACTGCGGCGTCGGCGCGTGGTTTTTTGTGACGGCAGCCTCGGTGCTGCTGGGGGTCTGGCTGGTCTTTGGCGCGGTGTTTGTCCGGCAGCTGCCCTTGGAGGGACGCTGCGGCCTGGTCTATCTCACGGCGGCGACGGTGCTGCTGCTGTTGGTGCTACTGTCCAGCTGTCTGCTGACCGGCGGGACCTGGTTCCCTTCGGCGGCACTGTGGTCCGTCTTCGCCATCGCCCTGGTGTTCCTGCCGCTGGTGATGGGGCAGCTCCCCTGGCCGGAGTCTCTGCGGCGCCACAAGGCCCTGCTGTATCTGGGCATCCTGTCAGTCTGGCTGCTTCTGTGCCTGGCCGTGGACGGCTGGGGCGTGTGGTTTCCGCTGCCCTCGCTGCCGGTGGCGCTGCTGTGTTTGGCGCTGCCGTGGCTGTGGCTGGGTACCCTGCGATATCTGCCGATGGGCGGCTGGTTCCGGGCAGCAGCTGCGTTCCTGGTCACGGGACTCTGGGCCTACCTGGCTCCCTGGGTTCTGGACCGGATTTTGCTGGCCAGCGGCATCATTTCGGATCAGCCCTATTCCCTGGCCATCCGGGCCGATCTCTTCTGCTGGACGGACCCCGCCCTGATCACCGGCAATGTTTTGGTGCTGATCTACCTGGGCTTCGGCCTGGCGGCCCTGCTCTGCCTGGGCGTCGGCCTTTGGCGCCGCGCCAAGCGGAACCACTAAGCAGACGTCCCCGCGCCGAGGAAACAGCGCGGGGACGTCTGTTACATGGCCGCGATGTCCAGGATGAGCTGCGGGATCACCTGCGTGCGGGTGTGGTCATGGAGCCGCTTTTGCTCCGCTGTGCGGCCCACCAGCGGGTCGCCGGTGGCGGAGTTGTCCGACACGGCCAGCAGCGCCACGGCGGTTTTTTCCATCAGGTCTGCCAGGAGGTAGAAGGAGCTGGTCTCCATCTCAATGAGCTGCACGCCGAAGGACTTGATAAAGTCCAGATGGGCGTATTCACAGGCAATGGAATCGGTGCAGAAGACCGGGGCCTCCCGGAGCAAATAGCCGCGTTTCGCTGCCAGCGCCCGCACCTGGGAAACGAAGGTGGGGTCGTTGGGATAGACACGGCCGAAGGGCTTGTAGTCCCGGATATCTTCCAGGAGGTAGCCATTTGCCAGGTTACCCGAGACGCTCCAGGACGGCGTACACAGCGCGCCCAGGCCGATCTCCGGCACCAGACTGCCCACGGCTCCCACGAACACCAGCTTGTCAAACTGGAGGCGGGCGCAGATGGTCAGCTCGTCGATGAGGCTGCTGGCCCCGGCGGAGCACTGAATCCAGGCGATGCGGCGGGCGCCGTCGCGCACCTCGTAGCCGGAGAGATAGCTGTGCTCCTGGGTACAGGTGATCTCCACGTCGAACGCCGTCATGATTTTGTGGGGCTTCCAGCCGGGGGCCACCACCAGGACGTCGTAGTGGGTCTCCGGGGACAGGCCGAACTCATGGAGGGTGGCATCCTCGCTGATGCCGCAAAGGGCCGTCTCGGCGGCGAGAATCTGCTGTAAACGTGGTTTCATGGGCGTTGCGCCTCCCTTGTGAGAAAATTAAAGAGAGTATAGCACATGGGCGTCAGCTGCGCAAGTCCCCCGAAGGGGGACAAAAAAGGGGTTGGACCCGGCGGGGGTCCAACCTCTTTTGGGGGATATATCCATTACTGCTTGGCCTTGGCAGCGGCCTCCAGCTTGGTCTGGCGGCGGTTTTTGACGGCCTCGGACATGGGCTGGATATCGCCGGCCTTGGTCAGGGCCATCTTGGTGAACATGGGGCCCACCAACTCGTAGACCAGCACGGCAAAGAGCGTGATGTTGCGGATCAGGTTGCCCTCGGCGCCCAGCTCCATGGCGGTGATGCACATACCCAGCGCCACGCCGGCCTGGGGCAGCAGGGTGATGCCCAGGTACTTGCGGATGCTGGCGGAGCAGCCGGTCCAGCTGGAGCTGAGGAAGGCACCGAGATACTTGCCCAGGGAACGAGAGACGATGTACACCAGGCCGATGGCCACGATGACCCAGTCGGAGAAGACGCTCAGTTCCAGCTCCGCGCCGCTGATGACAAAGAACAGCGCAAAGAGGGGAGAGGTCCACTTGTCGGCCCGATCCATCAGGTCCTGAGAGAGAGGGCAGAGATTGCAGAACACAGTACCCAGCATCATGCACACCAGCAGCGAGGAGAAGCCCACGGTGACGGGGCCGATTTGGAACTCGGTCATGGCCAGGGAGGCAGTGAGGAATACAAAGGCGATGGTGAGATTCAGGCGGTTGGTGTTGGAATTGAAGAGCTTTTCCAGCTGCGTGAGGAACCAGCCCAGCACGGCGCCCAGCGCCAGGGAGGCCACGATTTCCACCAGGGGATTGACCAGGATCGAGACCAGATCCACGACACCGCTGTGAAGCGTCCGGGCAATGCCAAAGCTGACGGCGAACACCACCAGGCCTACGGCGTCATCCAGTGCCACGATGGGCAGCAGCAAATTGGTCAGGGGGCCATTGGCCTTGTACTGCCGCACTACCATCAGGGTGGCGGCGGGGGCGGTGGCGGCGGCGATGGCGCCCAGGGTGATGGCCTGGGAGACCGAGAGCTTGTCCGGGGCGATCAAATGGATGACCACCAGGGCCAGATCCACCAGAAGGGTGGCGAACAGAGCCTGCACGATGCCGATGACAGCGGTTTGGCGTCCGGTAGATTTCAACTCTTCCATTCGGAACTCATTGCCGATGGAGAAAGCGATGAAGCCCAGGGCAACTTCGGAGACCAGAGAGAGGGACGAGACGGCTTCACTGGAGGTAAAGCCCAGACCGTCGATGTGCATGGCGCCCAGACAATAGGGGCCGATCAGGACGCCCGCCACCAGATAGGCTGTGACGGCGGGGAGCTTCAGGCGCTTGGCGATTCGGGTCATCAGAAGACCCGCCAGCATCGCGACGGAGACAGAGAGCAACGTTGACATACAATCACATTCCGTTTCTATTATCTATTTTATTGCTCATTCAGTATACTGCGGGCCGGCGCAAAAGGCAAACCGAAAAACGGGCCGATCTGCCGGAGAAAATTGTCTATTTTTCGGCCTGCCGGTAGAGGGAAGCGGAAAAAAGCGCCTTTCTCCTTGCTTTTTCTCCCGCTGCGTGATACGATATTTTTCAATGCGTCGGGCGGCTGCCCGACTGGTGAGGCGGAGGAACATATGGGACTTTTGGAATTATTTCTCTTGGCGGTGGGGCTTTCCATGGACGCCTTTGCCGTGTCGATCTGCAAAGGTCTGGCTACGGAACAGCTCAAGCCGCGGCATATGCTTCTGGTGGGCCTGTGGTTCGGTGGCTTTCAGGCGCTGATGCCCCTGGTGGGCTATTTCCTCGGGGCCGCTTTTCAGAAATACATCACCGCCGTGGACCACTGGGTGGCCTTTGTGCTCCTGGCCTTTATCGGCGTGAATATGATCCGGGAGGCCTGCTCCAAGGAGAACGGTGAGGCCGACGGCTCCCTCTCCGCCAAGGCGATGGCGCCGCTGGCCGTGGCCACCAGCATCGACGCCCTGGCTGTGGGCGTCACCTTCGCGCTGCTGCCGGACGTCCACATCGGCGCCGCCGTGACATTCATCGGTATTACTACATTCTGTCTCTCGGCCATCGGTGTAAAGGTGGGCCATGTCTTCGGCGCCAAGTATAAATCCAAGGCTGAGCTGCTGGGCGGCGCGATTTTGGTGCTGCTGGGGCTGAAAATCCTCCTGGAGCATTTGGGCGTGCTGGGCTGAGCCTTTTGTAATTTTAATATGCCTGTAATAAGCCTGTTTGAACGACGAACCCCCGCCGGGCCAATGCCCGGCGGGGGTTCGTTTGAGCGTGTCAAAAAACCTCCGGAAGCGGGAAATAAGCCTCGCAGAGTTTCGCCGCCGCAGCGGCGAAATAAAATTTAAATCGCGATTTCCGGGGACATGCGCATCGGAAATCGCACTTTACACCCCAAAAGGTTCGACAGCTTTTCGAAGAAAACCGAGAACCTT
>DVHE01000071.1 GCA_018712245.1 Candidatus Avoscillospira avicola
CCCAATCTTTTGCCCCATCCGTGCAGTTATAAAAGGGGGAAATACATACAGTATTCCCGCCCTTTTATAACTTTCGTATGAGGCAAAATCTTTGGCCGAATGCTCTTGCCAAATTGTGCGGTGCTGCCTTAGTATCCTGCTAATGTTAGGATACGGCAATGCGTTCTTTTTTGATTTAGATTTTAGGTGGGCTTTGGTTTTTTCTATCGTCGGTGTTGCAGGTGTTGTCATGACATTTTTACCCGATCAGAAATGAGCAATTTCCTTTTTCGGGAATATACAGGACGGACAGGCTAAACAGCTTGTCCGTCCTTTTACTTCTTTTATTTTGAACTCCGGCAGGCCGGCACGGCCATGCTGAAATTACAGACAAACAGTAATTCGGTCCGCAAAAGGGAGGCTGCACTCCCCTTCCGTCGTTCCGCATCCGTTTCTGAACAGCGTTCATATTCCCGGGTAAATATACCCACTTTTCAGTGGGTATGTCAATAAAGGGTCCTGCGGACGATTTCCAGCACAGCACTGGGATCATAGTCTTGGCGCAGCAGCGCAGACAGCATCAGCGAAAACAGGACGCCCGCAAATTTCTCCGCTGTAAACTGCTCGTTGAACGCATCCGGGCGGATTTTCGTATCCCGCTTCAAGACGGCACACAGCCCCTCCAAAATATGCTGCCAGGTTTGCTGCATCCGCCGTTTTCCATCCGACTTGTCCTCCCGCATAAAGCCCAGAGAGTGTAGGGTAAAAAAGCCCGGATACTGCTTGCAGCCGTATTTCATTCTCCCGTACATCCAGATTACACAAGCCTGTGTGTCCTGAAACACAGCCCCATCTTCCGGACAGTGAAAAATCTCACACCAGACGCTTTCTACTGTGGCCCCTACCAGCGCCGCTTTGGAATCAAAATAATTGTAGATAGACCCCACAGAAACGCCGCAGGCCGCAGCAACAGCGCGAATGCTGACCGCTGACCAGCCCTGGGCTTGGATCAGCTCCCGGCTGGTTTTCAAAATCTCCTCTTTTGATGTTACAACCGTATTCATCCGATCACCTCAATATGAACAATGTTCATTATAGCTTTTTGGCTTTTCTTTGTCAAGGCAATTCCATTTTTTCGCACTGGAGATCGTCCCGGCCTGACTCTTGAGAATAGCATATGGCCCAGTTTTCATCCGCGTTTTGGCTTCTGATTTTAATGCCTTTGCGCACCGGGCAGCAAAAGACAGTCCTGCCGCAAATGGACTGCTGCAATCTTCCGGCTCAGGTCTGCTGTTGGTGCCGACCAGGCAAAGACATCCCCGCTGCGGCAGTGCGTATGCACCGCTCAGCGGAGATGTCGGCTAGGTTTGGCTTCTCAGCCGCACCGGGCGGATATTCAGTCGTGGTGGTGGTCCTTCTCGTATTCCAGCACGGCGCCGGTGCTGCAGCTCACCTTGCACTCATGCTCCACGCCGTCGTAATAAAACTCGATCTCATACACGGCGCAGCCGTCGTCGTGGTCCAGCTTCGCCTTGAGGAAGGTGACGTCGGACACCGAGAGTCCTGCCTGGGCCACGGCGATGGATTTGGCCTCCTCCAGGTCCACACTGACGCCGTAGGCGTTTCCCGCGCCTGTGCCGGCGGCGCTGCCGCTGCCGGCGCCATTTCCGCTGCCCGTGCCGTTGTGGTGCCGGGCATGGTCGCAGTCATCCCAATCCTTCTCGCACACCGCGCCGGTGCAGGCGTCAATGTGGTACGAATACTCGCATCCATTGGCGCAGAACTCGATCTCATAGGTCAGCACACCGTCGTCATAGTCCAGTTCTCCCTTGGTGAAGGCGACATCCTCGGCGGCAAGCCCGGCGTCGGCCAGGGCTGCTGCCTGGGCTGCGGAAAGGTCGATCTGCTCCGAAGCCGTGCCGGCGGCCTGAGTGGTACCGGCGGTCTGGCCGGACTGGCTGCCGCTCTGGCTGGCATCGGTGGTCTGGCCGTTCTGGGTGCCGTTCTGCGCGCCGTTGCCCGCGGCAGTGGAGAAGGTCTCCTTGCTCTTGGAGTAGACATCGCCGGTGGCGGCGTTGATCTCATACTCGAACTCGGTGTTGTCGCAGACAAATTCCACATCGTAGTAGGCAACGCCGTCGTCATAGTCCAGCTTACCCTTGGTGAAGGTGACGTCCTCGGCGGTCAGGCCGGCGTCGGCCAGGGCCGCGGCCTGGGCCTCCTCCAGGGTGATCTGGCCGTTCTTGTCGCCGGTCTGGCCGGCGGCAGCGGCAGCCTGGCTGGCGTTGCTCAGGAGCTTCGACTCCTTCTTCACCACGGTGCCGTCGGAGGCCTTGATCCAGTATTCATATTCCGTTCCCTCGGCGATGAACTCCACCTCATACACGAACTGGCCCCGCTCAAAGTCAAATTCCGTGCGGTCCACGTAGGCAGCGGCGGGATCGACGCCGGCGTCGGCAAAGGCGAAGTTCTGGGCGGCAGCCTCGCCGATGGAGGTGGTCTCCGCGATGGTGCTGGCGGCGAAAACAGAGCCGGTTCCCAGCACCAGCAGGCAGCCGGCCACGACGGCGCAGCTAATAACGGCTTTCTTGGGTGTATTGAAAAATTCCTTAATCTTCTTCATAATTTTGTCGTCCTTTCTTTGATTTGTCTCCAGTATAGCAATCAAAGATTAGAGCATCATTAGCGCGGCGTATTTTTTTCCGGCAGCCAGAAAGTGAAGGTACTGCCCTCCCCCAGCCGGCTCTCCAGGCGAATCTCGCCGCCGTGGAGCCGGGCGATCTCCTGGACCATGGAGAGGCCCAGGCCCGTGCCGGCCCCGGCCCGGGAGGTGTCGGCCTGGTAAAAGCGGCGGAAAATCTTCTCCTGCTCCGCCTCGGCCACGCCGATCCCGTCGTCGGCCACGGAGAGCGCCACGGCCCCCGCCTCCCGCCGGAGGGTGACAGCGATGTGGCCCCCCTCCCTGCCATAGCGGTAGGCATTGCCGATCAAATTGGTCAGCATCCGCGTCAACAGGTCCCGGTTGCCCCGGATGTGGATCTCCGGCGCCACGTCCCAGCTGAGGGCAATGCCCTTTTCCTGGATCAGCGCCATGTCCGCCGAAATCGACTCCACCAGGCCGCTCAGGTCGGTGTCCTCCAAGGGGTAGCGCTCGGCGTGCATCTCCATGCGGGTGAAGTCCAGCATGTCATTGATGAGCTTGGTCATCTTGCGGCCCTGGCGCTGAATCACCAGCAGTGCCTCTTCATACTCCTCGGCGGTCTGCGGCTCCTCCAGGCTCAGCTCACACTGGGCCATGATGACGCTCATGGGGGTACGCAGCTCGTGGGAGGCGTCGGAGGTGAACTGCTGTTCCGTCTGGAAGGCGTGGTCCAGCCGCTCAATCATGCCGTTGAAGCTCCTGGCCAGCTGGTGCAGCTCGTCGTCCCCCTCCCCCAGGGCGATGCGCGTTTTCAAATCGCCGCCGCGGTGGATCTGGGACGCGGACTCGGAGAGCTTTTGGATGGGCCGGAGCATTCGCCGTGCGATCAGGTAGCCGCCCACAATGGCGACCATCACCACCAGCGGCAGCAGCACCAGAGAAAGCCGCGAGATGTCGGACATCTGCGCCACGCCCTGAACCTCGGAGACCACACCACGCAGCCAAAGCTGTTCCATGCCCTCCTGGGCGGGCTTGGCGTCGTAGACGTAGTACCGCACCCCTGCCACGGTGATGTTCTGCAGCTGGTTATCGGCAAAGGCCAGGGAAGCCGTGTCCCGGGCGATGGGGTTTTCGCCGTAGAGCAGGGTACCGTCGTCCAGGTAGAGGGCCGAGTAGACCTGGTTGACCTCGTCCAGGAAGGCGTCGTCCAGCTCCAGGAAACCGCCCTCGTAGCGGACAAAATGCTTCGTCTGGTCCTCCAGCGCGGTTTCGTCGATCTGAGCGTGGTACTCCACCTCTACCACGTTGCGAGACACCGTCTCCACCAGATTATCCCGGATGGCCTTTTGAATCACCTGGCGGCTGGCGGCGAACACCACCACAAAGGTCAGCCCCACCACCAGAATCAGCGCCGCAGCAAACCACAGGGTAATTTTCAGCCGGATGGTCCAGTGCTTCATGCTACGGCTCCTCCCGCAGCACGTAGCCCCTGCCGCGCACGGTGTGGATCAGCTTTTTCTCCCGGCCCTCGTCGATCTTCTTGCGCAGATAGCTGATGTAGACGTCCACCACGTTGGTGCCGCCCTCGTAGTCCAGGTTCCAGATGTGATTTTCGATCTTCTCCCTGGAGAGAATGATGCCCTGGTTGTGCATCAGGTATTCCAGCAGGGCGTACTCCTTGGCCGAGAGCGTCAGCTCCCGGCCGGCCCGGCGGACCGTCTGGGCCGCGCTGTCCAAGGTGATGTCCGCGATGGTCAGAAGGCTGTCCTTGACGCCGAAGGACGTCCTGGTCATGGCCCGGATTCGCGCCAGCAGCTCTTCAAAGGAGAAGGGCTTGACCAAATAGTCGTTGGCGCCGCTGTCGAGGCCCTTGACCCGGTCCGCCACGGCGTCCCGGGCCGTGAGGAACAAAACCGGCGTGGTCTTGCCTGCGTCCCGCACCGCCCGCAGCACGGCGTAGCCGTCGGCCTTGGGCATCATAATGTCCAGGATCAGTGCGTCATACTCGGTATAGCTGAGGACCTGGATGGCCTCTTCCCCGTCGAAAAAGGAATCCACGCTGTAGCCCGCCGAGGTGAGCTTTTTCGTGATGATCCGGTTGAGGTCCCGTTCGTCCTCCGCCAGCAATATCCGCATATCCTCGCCTCCTTCATGGTATTGGAATTGAATGATTGTACCACACAAACATGAGAGCAACATTAGAAGCCAAAAAAAGGCCAAAACCGCGCTCCGGCGGGAGCGCGGTTTGCAGGGCGCGCGGCGCGTCAGCCCTCTTCGCTGAGCTTGCGGCCCATCAGGACGCCCATGACGGAGGCCATCATCAGGCCGCGGGTCCAGCCGCTGGAGTCACCCAGGCAGTGGAGGCCGCGGACGTTGGTGTTGAAGTCCTGGTCCATCTTCACCCGGTTGGAGTAGAACTTCAGCTCCGGGGAGTAGAGCAGCGTCTCATAGGAGGCGAAGCCCGGCACCACGTGGTCCATGGCCTGGATGAAGTTGATAATGTTCATCATGGCCCGGTAGGGCATGGCGGCGGTGATGTCGCCGGCCACGGCGTCCACCAGCGTGGGCTTCAGGTTGGACTGGGCCAGCTCCTTGGGCCAGGTGCGCTTGCCGTCCAGGATATCGCCGAAGCGCTGGACCAAAATCTGCCCGTTGGCCAGCATATTGGTCAGCTCGCCCACTTTCTGGGCGTAGGCGATGGGCTGGTTGAAGGGCACGGAGAAGTTGTGGGAGCAGAGGATGGCCAGGTTGGTGTTGTTGCTCTTGAGTTCCTTGTAGGAGTGGCCGTTGACCACCGCCAGATCGTTGTCATAGTTCTCCTGGCTGACAAAGCCGCCGGGGTTCTGGCAGAAGGTGCGCACCTTGTTCTTAAAGGGCTTAGGGTAGCCGATGAGCTTGGACTCGTAGAGCACGTTGTTCACCGTCTCCATCACCTCGTTGCGCACCTCCACCCGGACGCCGATGTCCACGGTGCCGGGGGCGTGGGCCACGCCGTGGCGGGCGCAGAGCTTGTCGAACCAGTCCGCGCCCCGGCGGCCGGCGGCCACAACGGTGTGGGCGGCGTAGACCTCATACTCCGTCTGGCCCTCGGCGAGGCGGGCGCCCACGCACCGGCCGTCTTGGATGAGCAAATCGGTGCAGGCACAGCCAAAGCGGATCTCCACCCCGTGCGCCAGCAGGTAGTGCTGGATGGCGGTGTAAATCTCCTGGGCCTTTTCCGTGCCCAGGTGGCGGATGGGGCAGTCCACCAGCTTTAGGCCGGTTTGGATGGCCCGCTTGCGTATCTCCTTGACGGCCTCCTTCTCCGCGATGCCCTCCACGTGCTCATCGGCGCCGAACTCCAGGTAGATGGAATCGGTGTACTGGATGAGGGACTGGGCCGCGTCATCGCCGATGAGCTGGGGCAAATCGCCGCCCACCTCGGTGGAGAGGGACAGCTTGCCGTCGGAAAAGGCCCCGGCCCCGGAGAAGCCCGTGGTGATGTGGCAGGGTTTGCAGCCCACGCAGCGGCCTGTCTGGGCTTTGGGGCAGCGGCGCTCCTCCATGGCCCGGCCTTTCTCCACCAGCAGAATGCGCTTGCGGCTCCCCTGGCGCAGCAGCTCCATGGCGGTGAAAATGCCGGCGGGCCCGGCGCCGATGATGAGAATGTCTGTGTGCATGGAATATCCACCTTTCCGGGGGCACGCCCCCTGTTCTTTGTAGTATGCGCAAAAAAGCCGCCCCGTCCGGCTATAAGGCCGCACTGCGCGGCGCGTTATAGTCGGCCCCAAGGCGGCCGGTAGAAACGTTCCCCCAAGGCGGGAACCTATATAACAGATTTGCCAAAATAGATAAATACCACAGAAGGGAGGGTTTGTCAAGCGAAAAATGGAAAAAGGACCCTCGCTTTGTTAGGTAAGGAGGACCGCAACGCCGATGAGCACTGCCAGAAAGAGAAGGTTCCACATTGTGAAAATCTTGAAGAAGCGCCCCATTTGGCCGGGATACTCCCGGGCGCAGAATTTGAAGGAAATCAGGCTGGCCAGCGAGGCGATGGGAGTCCCCAAGCCGCCTAGGTTCACGGCTGTAAGCAAAACGCCATAGCTGCCGGTGAAGCCGGAAAGGAGAATGGCAGCAGGCACATTGCTGATGACTTGGCTTGCAAGGATGCCTGCCCACAGCTCCCGCCCCCCCACCAAGCTTTGCAGCAGGCTGTTGACCTCCGGAAGGCGCTTGATATTGCCCACGAAGATGAAAAAACACAGGAAGGTGAGGAGCAGGGCATAATCCACCGCCCCATAAAGCCGCCGGTCCACCAAAAGGGTCACCAGGGCTACACACACCAGCACCGGGAGGTAGCCCACCACCCGGAACACCACCAGCAAGCACAGGGCCAGGCAGAACAGCATTGCCAGCAGGGGCGGTAAGGGCAGCTTCTCCCCGGGCGCCTGGGAGGCAAACTCCCGGACCGGCTCATCTTTTTGAAACAGCAGAGCCACCGCCAGCAGCACCAGGGAAATCCCCGTATAGGGCAGCACGGCCCACGCAAACTGGGCAAAGCCCATATCCGCCACGGAATAGAGATAGAGGTTCTGGGGATTGCCGATGGGGGTGGCCATGCTGCCCAGGTTGGCGGCGATCGTCTCGAACACCACGAGGGAGAGGACAGAGCCTTTCCGGCTTACCCCGCGGGTAACCAGCAGGGTGAAGGGCACAAAGGTGATTAAGGTGACATCGTTGGTGATGACCATACTGCTGAAAAAGCACAGCAGCGTTAGGGCAAAGGACAACCCCCGGAACCCCCCTGCCCGGCGCAGCAGCCAGCCACCCAGCCGCTGAAACACCCCCAAAGAGCGAAAACCTGCCACAATGAGCATCAGGCAGAAAAGCAGCGCCAGGGTGCGGTAATCCGGATAGGAGAAATACGCCCAGTCCGGCGGCACGGCAAAGGCGGTGAGCACTGCCAAAACCAGGGAAACACAGAGCACCACTTCCCCTTTGACAAAAGATTGGCATCGTTTCAAAACCGTTTTCACAGGCACAGCCCCATTTCCCAGAATATCCAGCCGCGCAGGGCGGCAAACGCCTCCATTATACAGCCACGGGCTGGCAAAAACAAGGGCCGCCGAAGAAAACGCTCCCCTGCCAGAAGGCCAGCCGCGTCAACAGGGGGTTCCGTCCGACGCCCAGCCCCGCACCCGGCGCTTCATGTCCTCCACGTCCAGCACGCCCAAGGCGAAGCCCTTGCGCACCAGCTCCTCGGGGACGTACTCGTCGTATTTTTCGAACACGGGCACCTCTTTGGGGTAGACCAGCTCCAGGGGGTCGAAGTCCTTTTCCACCTCCTCCTGGAGGATTTGGAAGAACTCCTCCTCCCCCACCTGCATGGTGAACTGCAGGTAGTAGGGCCGGGAGGGGTTCATCCCCTTTAGGCCCAGCCGCTTGCCGCAGCGCAGCTTTAGAAACCGCTCCAAGGCCAAAAAGGCGTAGCTGCCCAGCCAGGGGAATAAGGCCCACATGTGGCCCCCCAGGTGGATGAGGGGGCGGCCCTCCATGCCGGACTTGCGAAAGCTGTCCCGGGCCTCCTCCAGCCTGCACTGGGCGTGGCGCATCAGGTAGGGGTAGGTTTTGTCCTCCTGCAGGGCGATGTACATGCGCTCTAGGATGCGGGTGTGGATGTCCCCGGGCACGTCGCCGAAATAGGCGGGGATGTTCCCCTTGACCAAGGCGCAGTAGACCTCCCGCCGCTTGTGGTCCACCTCCTCCACCACCCAGACACGGCCCGCGATGGCGATTTTATCCCCCACGGGCGGCGGCTTGACAATGGTGCCCAGCTCCTCGGAGCCGGCCCGGACAGAGTACTCCACGTTCTCCTGGAACACGGCGTAGAACTTGTAGTTGTTCACAATGCGCTCCCCTGTAAGGCCCACCACCAGGCCGCCGTTTTCCGTGCGGTTGATGTGGTCGTTTTCCAGCAGGTGGCGGAGCAGGACGCGGTAGTCCTCCTGGGTGACGCGGTGGAAGCAGGACAGGGGCAGCACCCGGCTGGCCAACTCCCCGGGGGTCATCTCCCCGCAGGAGGCCAAGGTGCTCATGGTCTGGTGGTACAGCAGGCTGTAGGGCAGGCGGCCGGTGCGGGGCGGCTCCACAAAGCGCTCCTCGATGTACAGCTGCACCAGGGCGATGCCCTGTATCAGCCGCCAGGGAATCATATCCGGCAGCATGGCCCGGGGCTCGGGGTGGTCCTCCCGCAT